>JAQWFD010000003.1:0-12586 GCA_028704555.1 Desulfobacterales bacterium | reverse complement strand
ACGAATGGGAGCCGGCTTTGATCTGCATGCACAACATGCGTTCAGGAAAAATAAAACAAGTGGGAGATCTGCTTCAGGAAGTAATAAAGAATAGATTTGTTATATATGACTGCCAGAGATTGTCAAGGGATACTGTTAGCAATTTACGCAGGCTGTCCTGCGCTTCTCGAAAAAGGCGGACCCTGCGGAGCTACTGCGCTCAGCCGGCCGAAGCGTCTCCAGTTTCATGACCAGAGCCCGCCTCTTTTCGAGATGCACAACGCGGAACAATAGGAAATGGGCTTACCGACTGTTAAAAATCAGCTTCATCCAGCGGAAATATCTGCTCGGGACTCAGGGCTTCCGTTTTTTTCTCCGCCAGCTGCTTTCCGGCTGTCTGACGGCCCTGAAAAACTGCCTTTTGACTGGTTTTGCCCCCATCGCCACCGAATTGCCGCCCGGATTCAACGCCCCTGGCACCCACCAGATCGGCCAATTCGCTCACATAGTCCTTCATCTGTTCTGCCTGGGCGCTCATTTCTTCAGAAGCGGACGCGGATTCTTCCGCGCTGGCGGCATTCTGCTGGGTTACCTTGTCGATCTCGGAAACGGTGGTATTGATCTGTTCAATGCCCCGGGACTGTTCCTGGGAAGCGACCGCTATTTCACTCACCAGCACACCGACCCTGGCTGCGCTGTCGACCACCTCAGAGAAAGCGTCATTGGTAGCCTTGACCAGGATAGCCCCCTGTTCGACCTTTTTTATCGTACTGTCGATCAGTTCCTCAGTATTTTTTGCGGCTTCTGCGGATCGTATGGCCAGGTTCCGCACCTCTCCCGCCACCACCGCAAACCCGGCGCCCGCCTCGCCGGACCTTGCAGCCTCCACCGCAGCGTTCAGTGCCAGAAGGTTGGTCTGAAAAGCGATTTCGTCAATCGTCTTGACAATTTTGGATGTGTCATGACTGGCCGTTGAGATCTCATCCATGGAGATGGTCAGCTGCCGTATATTTTTATTGGCTTTGTCCGCAATTTTATTGGATCCCTTGGCAAGTGAATCAGCCTGGCCCGCATTTTCGGCATTTTGCCGGATCATTGCGGCCATCTCTTCCAGAACCGAGGAAGTCTCTTCAAGTGAGGCCGCCTGCTCGGAGGATGCCTCGGCAAGCGACTGACTCGTGGATGACACCTGACCCGATCCGGCGGCTACCTGTTCAGCACCGGTACGGATTCCAAGGATAACCCGTGTCAGCCGTCCCACAACCCTCCGGGTGTTAACCAGCGCATAGACAATTCCTATGAGCAGGGATGCAATCAGGAGCCCCCACATGACCGTAAGCGAAATTTTCTTAACCGCTTTCATCTTTTCAACCGCGAATCCGGCCAGAGCCTCTTTTGCTTTCATTATCATCGCGTTATCATCAAGCATCTGTTTGTAAACATTGGCCTGATTTACTACCGCTTCGTGGTGTTTCAGGATACTCCCCCGGTATTTGACAAACCCGCTTTCGATCAATTCCGCCTTCGCCCGTAGCTTATCGCTGTTATTGATTTTAGCGAACCATTCATCGTATGCAGCCTGAAATTCGGAAAATCCGATATTGACCTGTTTCCAGCGATTGTCGGAATTCCGGTTCATATACCCGCCAAGAACGACCTCCATTTTCCCGACACCGTTCTGCATCTGATCGAGCCATATTTCTCCGGCGTCGATACACGTTCTAAGATCCATGGCCTGCTTGACAATGATTTTTTCCATATCCATTTTCCGGCTTTCGATGTTACAGTATTCATCGAAAGCGCCCTCATAGCTTTTCAGCTTTTTCAGGAGTATGTCCGGCTCTTTTCTCCCGGCATCTACCAGCAGCTGATGCCCCTGAATCTTCCGGACCAGCTCCCGACTCTGCTTGAGCCACCGGCTCGCCCGCTCCCTGGCAGCGGCCTGCAACGACCGGCCCTCATCAAAATTGTTGAGCAGATAGTCCGAAACCTCCACTTGCGCAGTAATGAAATTTTCCGTCAGACGATTGGTTTCCTGATAAAGTTCCTGGACATTCATCACCTGAGTCAGACCCCAGTAAGAGGTCAGCCCAACGACCAGCATGAGCATCAGAATTATCGCAAAACCCGAACCGATCATCTTTCCAATTGTCTTTTTTTTAACCTGTTTAACCATTTCACCTTTCCTCCCCTGAATGTGATGTCGCGCATACCGAAAAAAAACCGGCGTCAGAATAACTGAGATTCAACTCTATCCGGCCTCAGGCACTCGGCAGGATTTAAACAAATAATGTGCAAATCATTTGTCCAGAAGCCCTTGTTTCGAGCCCTGCTGACGGGCAGCCGTTTTGATGAATGCAAAAAATCGGATCAACCCGGATAGCAGGTTAAAAAGCGGCTTTAATATTTTCGAGCAGATTTGAAAGATGGGGCACTGCAGATTTTAGTCCTCTCCCGTAATAATTATCGGTAACGCGGGTATTACTTTTAAGCGCTTTGATCTTAAAAAAACCACAAAAAAACGAGACCTTTCTGCCGCACATTTACGCTTCGTTCTCATACCGCCGGATCGAAACCAACAATTATTCGGGGCCACGGGAAGATCTGGTGAAAGTCGTACCATATCAAAACGAAGCTGTAAACGATGTCCTTTCAAAAAACGCTGAACAATGTCAATTTTTTTAAAAAGAGCAAATCAAGTCAGTAAAACGGCAATATCAGACCTTGTTATTTATGACTGACGGAGACGACTGGCAAGGAATAATAATGACAGCAGGCGTGTGAGGATGGAATTGTACCGGGGAATGAAAAAGGTAATCGGAACCGATTTGTTCATCTGCCGGCTGACCGGGCAGCGGGTGGCTTGTCATCAACCGGCGGTTTTGCCCGCCGGGCTGACGGCCGCTGTCTTATCAACGGCAAACGAACAAATCAGGTTCCATACGCGACGGATGATCGCATATCTCTGACGCTATCTTAACAAGTCCATGTGCATTGGACACATTCCGTTACCGCCGGCATGGATTCACACGGCTGGAACAGGTTAAGGTACCGTTCTATTCATTTCATCAAAAGGTTCCGCAACGCATCAGACCGGTCTGACAAGCAGCAGCCAGACATGGGCGATGATCACGCTGATGACCATGTAGGGGAACGCAACTTTCAAAAATCCGATAAAACTGATCTTATAGCCCTTGGATTCCGCGATTCCCATGGTGACGACGTTGGCCGATGCACCGATCATGGTTCCGTTTCCACCAAAGCAGGCGCCCAGCGCCAATGCCCACCACAGGGTATTTTCAGCTCCCGGGATGACCTGGCTCAGGTAGGCCACGATCGGCAGCATGGTGGCGGTAAACGGAATGTTGTCGACAAACGCAGACAAAACAGCAGCTACCCACAGGATCAGGCTACAGGCAATGATAAAGTTACCCTGTGACAGTTTCAGAATCCAGTCGGCGATCAATGCCAGAAGTCCGCTGGACTCCACCGCACCGACAAGGATAAACAGGAAAATAAAAAACATCAGGGTCGGCCATTCAATATCTTTTTCAATCAGTTCAATGAGATGGACTTTTTTTGTAGCCAACGCGATGGTCAGAAGCACAGCAGCGCCCATCAGGGCAGCGATACTGACTTCCATATGCCAGTACCCGTGGCTGAGGAACAGGAATACAACAAACAACAGGACTGCCAGACCGTATCTGAGAAGTGACGGATCCTTGATTTTATATTTTTCTTTCAGCTGCTCGATATATTTCGAAACGTTATCGACCTTGGCAGAATCATAGTCTTTCCCCCACACCATTTTTGTATAGACAATCAGGGCCACCGTGCTGAGCACACAAATCATGCCCAGGGCAACGACAAAATGCATGAATGTCAGACCGGCAAACGAACCGATCATGATGTTGGGCGGATCACCGATCAGGGTGGCGGTTCCGCCGACATTGGAGGCCAGAACCAGAGGAATCAGCATGGACAGCGGATTGATGGACAAAGAGGTACAGATTTCAATGGCAACCCCGGTCAGCAGAAGCATCGTGGTAACGTTATCCAGAAACGCCGAGGCTATGGCGGTAAAGATCATCAGGTAAATGGCAAGGACAAACACTTTACCTTTCGCCAGCTTGTAGGAGATATACGCGCACCACTGGAACACCCCTGTATTCTTCAGGATGCCGACAATGATCATCATTCCCATCAGAAGGAAGATAACGTTCATGTCGATAGAAGAAATAGCCCGTTCAAAGGAGAAAATATGATATTCCGGATTGACCGTTCCGATGGTGTAGGAAATGACCAGCATCAGACTGGCGCCCAGCATGGCGGCGACTGTCCGGTGCAGCACCTCAAAGGTGATCAGCGCATAGGCCAGAATAAATACCAGGGTGGATATCCAGAAAGCTGGGCCAAGCACCCGCTGCATCGTGATATCTTCACTGATGAACAGATGGTCACCCTTCTGGGCGAGTTCCTTTCCCTCAAATTGCAGGCTCTGGGATTTAAAACTGCTCTTTTCAACATCCAGGCGGATAATCGTCGATTCGATTTTATCTTTTTCAAGCAGAAACCGTACGACATAATTGCCGTGACGAGCCGTTTCAACCCGGTTGATCTCCTGATCGTTTGCAAAAACAGTTACCTCCGCCTCTGCGATCGGTTCCGAATGGTTATCAAGGATCACTCCGGAAATATTAATGGTCGCCCCATCCTTTATCATCTCCGCAGAATGACCGGCTCCTGAACCATGAGCGGAAAACGCTGCGGGCACAAACAGCATCAGCGCCAGCAAAGCCGCTATAACATACGTGAATTTAAAATTTCTCATAAACATTATCTCCCGAGTTACAATTACAGTAATTTTCAGATAAGACCAGATAAGACCAGATAAGAACGGATAAGAACTGACGGTCTCTTAAAAAGTCCGGCTGCCGGGTTAAGCGTCATAAGGGCCTCGGCAATTAAAATTCCGATATGGAGCTTTCTACAAAACCGTCTATTACTTGCCTTCTTACGATTTTATATCACCCCCTTTTTAAATTCAGCGCTCGTATCGAATTTCGATTCCGTATATATGATCGAGTCGACGCACCAATCCACAGACCAGGCAGTGCCGGACGGCAGCTGAAAATTGCCTGAAATCCGGGAACACTCTTCCTGACGACAGACTGCTAAACGACTTATCAGCCTCAGCAGCGATTTATTCGCATCCTGTGAAAGATCCGGCGCAACACAGCCGGCAATCTCAATATTCCGATCGGCATGGACTTAACAAAGCCAAACGAAATCAGATCAATATTATTGGGAAACAGCAGAAAAGTCGTTTGCTCACATCGAACCGCACGCTTTCGACAGAACAACTGCCTTTGGCAGGTTGAAATAATTCTGAGAGGCTATGGATTTGCCTCTGGATATTTGAAAATGTTAAACTGTTTAATTCTCTCGAAAAGCTTAACACCCTCAATAATTGGGGGATGCTTTGGGGGGGAATTATAATCTTTAGTCCCTGCCTGGGGCTGCAACTTATTCGAATCTCATTCAATAGACTTTTTTTACCTGTGAATAGACCGGAATGCGGTATATATCGAGAATCAGAGCATGTCAAGCATTTAATTGACTCATATTTTCACATCGTTCCGGCGTTGAAATCTATCGAAAAATCCGCGGAAATCCGCAAACAAAATAAATATTTTTCCAAAGAAAAGTCCAAGCATTTCAGTGTGCTCTGGATTCACGCCCGCGCGGGAATGACGGGTGGGGGTACTTTTTACGAGTTCATCAAAGTTCAATGTCTCAGTGTTTTTCTCCGATGCCATCCGGAACCGTAACGGTGTGTGTACCGATACCGACGACATGAACGAGAATCATTTCATTTGCGTCCACAATGTCTGCCAGGGAATTTGTTCGGGATCACGGTCTCCCGCAAACACTTGTTCGATGGCCGTTGCATCATCACACCAGCGCATGGCCAGCAAATCCAGCAAAACAGACTGTGGAACCGCTTTTTGAAAGCAGAGAGCGGCCTGCGCAAAATGCCAGACATAAAACCCGGCCGCCCTGCCCACAATCGTTCCTGCCCAATCAGGCGTTTTCGCCGTCGCCAGGATTTTCAACAAATCGTCACATGCCGGGCGCTGAGCCACATGCCCCTGGCCTGCCGGAACATGGCGCACCAAAAGCCCGCCCCCGAAAACCACTGCACTGACAAACGGGGTGGCGGAATGCGCACATACAGCGGCCAAAGCACGCTCCTGTTCCGGTGACACATTAAACGCAACCCCGGTAAAGCCATCCGCCGTCAGTTTATCGCACCCGTCCTCCGCCATGTGAACAAACTGAATCGCCGTAGCGGCGGGCACAAATTCTTCCAAACGTTTGCGCAGGTGCGCCTCCTGTCCGGCGTGCTCAGTGCCGATCCGCAAGGTTCCGATGCCCGACTGAACCGCGCACTGCAAAAAATCCTCCGCCAGCCGCTCATCGGCCCAAACCCCCACGCCCGCGTCTGAAAAGGCCTGCCACCCCGCACTGCCGAACATGGCACGCCCCATCTTAAAGCGGACAGCATCCCCGGTTGTCATCGTCATATCAACCTGTCTCCCTGGTCCTCGGAATTGCGCCACCGGCGGACACATGCCATCACCGCCTCGGTGCCCTGCCGCCAGACACGATTGAGCTGGCCCACCCGCGCGATGATCTGCCGGCCATCAACTGAACGCATCCGCTTCATATCGAAACTGACCACCTCCGGAAAAACCACCGCACGCCCCTGCCCCGTCACATGCTTTAACGCATTTAACGTGCCCAGAGAGGCCGACAAATAGTTCATACAGGAAATATCCGAAAAATGCGCCACACCATGCAGCCGGAAGTTCTCCAGCATTTCGCCAATCGCCTCTTCGGTATAACCGGCCAGCACCACCGCAAACAGCACCGACTGAAGCGCCATCATGCGGCGAATTTCAGGATCACCGAAATTTATGGACTTCTGCCCGGGGCCGCGCGAAAAATGTTTCCATGCCGATGAATAGGAATGCGATGGACCCGGCAGATACATCGTATACTGGCTGCAAAAGCCCATGGCGCTCACCATGGCAAAGGGAATATCCGCCCGCTCGCAGGCCATCCCGACGGCCGATTGCGCCGCAAAATTATCCAGCGCCGATATCACGACATCGGCCCGATCAATCAACCGCGCCACCGCATCCGTCCGGGTCAAATCCCCCTGGAAGGTCTCTACCCGGGTCGGCGAATCAGTCCATTGGGCCAGGCGCTCCTGTACCACATCGGTTTTATTGCGCGCAACCGTTCGAGGCGAGGCAAAATTCACCGCCATTTGAACCCCCCGATAATACGAATCACCATACAAGCGGCTCCAGGCCACCGCCAGCTTGACCGGCTTGCCTTCGTATGCCTGAGCACCGCCAAGTTTTCCGGGGCATTATTCTTTCTTATCCTGCTTTCATCTCTATAAAACAGGTTTTGAGTTCAACGGGATCAATTCTGGCAAAGACCCGTTCAAATGTATCCGCAGACGGAATTCCATGCGGAAGCTCTAACAATCCTCTAAACCACTCATGTTTTGCCCGACCAAATTCGGCGATATGTTCAAAGCTGTCAGCGTTTCCGATAACAGCACATATCGCGATTGTTATGATGTCAATCAGTTTGTGACGCCTATTATCTCTTCTTGAGTCGGAAAGAACAGAGAAATGCTTTAAAATGGATGAATCCACGTCTTTTGCCATGTCGACCTACTTGAAATATTGTTAATAATTTCAAGGGGTAGTACATTTAAACCAAATGCGGTTACCCTGGCCTGGTGCCAGAAATAATAAATTCCTGTGTTCCGTAAGACAAAATCAGGGGGGAAGCTGAAATTTCAAATCAATTTGACACCGGGCCCCGCTTCCAGTAACTTGAAATATATCGATTAAATGAATGAACGACAACGGGCTGAAGCCGTTGTATCTCCAGCCTCTGCAACCTTCCGAAAGGACCTTTCATGGACAAGACCGGGATATACCGTTTTTTTCTCAAAGACACCATCCGCAAATCCATTGACTTCCGGACCACGGACCAGAGCCGGGGCGTGCCGGCACCGCCGGTCGAAAAGCCCTTTGATCCGGCCGCTCCCCGGGTCCGGCTGCCAAGCCCTGACCAGTGGGCGCCGCTTATCGGAAAAACGGATCTGCTCTCGGCCATCTCCGGCAGGAAAAGCCGGCGCAAATTCACATCCGGCTCGCTGAGCATCGAAGAAACCGCTTTTCTGCTGTGGGCCACGCAGGGCATCAGAAAGGTTGCGGGCCCGCACGCTGCCTACCGGACCGTGCCGTCGGCCGGAGCACGCCACAGTTTTGAGACGTACCTTTGGGTCATGCGGGTTGACGGCCTTCAACCCGGACTTTACCGGTACCTGCCGGTTGAAAACGAACTTCTGGTAATGGGTGAGGTCAAGCACATGGAAGAGCGGCTTTCACGTGCCTGTCTGGGGCAGGATTTTGTTGCCAGAGGAGCGATCACCTTTGTCTGGGCTGCCCTGCCCTACCGGATGGAATGGCGCTACGCCCATGCGGCGCACCGGGTGATTCTGATCGATGCCGGACATGTGTGCCAGAATCTTTACCTGGCCTGTGAAGCCATTCAGGCAGGGACATGCGCGGTGGCCGCATACGATCAGGACCTGCTTGACGAGCTGATTCAGGTTGACGGCACCGACGAATTTGCCGTGTATCTGGCACCGGTGGGAAAGATTCACACCGCCCGCTTCGCTTGAGGCGCAGAGATTAAATATTTTTTTCTCCGCGTTCTCAGCGACTCGAGTGAGCGCAGCAAACGGGCGGTAAATTCAAAAAAACAGAAAAAAGGGACATCATGAGCAAAAAGGACCGGAAAATCATTCTGATTGCCAATTGTCTGGTCAATCCTTATACGCGCGTTCACATTCTGGGGCAGAATTTCCCCCTGACTCGGGAGCTGATGGATTATCTGCTGTCACGAAAAGTCGGCATTATCCAGTATCCCTGCCCGGAAACCACGGCCATGGGCCTTTTGAGAAATCCCCAGGGGCGTCAGCAATATGACAATATTTTCTTTCGGGAACACTGCAAGCAGCTGCTGAAAGTGCCCATGCTCATGGTCAGGGAGTTCATCCGGAACAAATACCGCCTGACCTGCTTCATCGGGCTTGAGAACAGCCCGACCTGCGGGGTTCACTGGGGAAAACACAAGGTCAACCGGTTCCATACCGAATCACCGGTTCCGATCGACTATCCCGACCCGGATGACCCGTTGCTCAAAGGAATCATGATCGAAATCCTGACCGAGGAACTGTCAAAAGACGAAATCGAGGTTCCCTTTCTCGAACTGCCTGCCACCTCGCCCCCGGACTCGGAAAAACGAAATAAATTCTGGAAAAATCTGAAACACTGCGTGGAGCCATTGTCACAATAATAAAAACACGGTACCCGGAACCGATCTTACCCGAGGCAAGCTTATACACAAAGCTGGCCCGCCAGCCTGATATCCTTTCGTCCTGATAAAAAATAACCGGCAAATGCGAGCCCGTCTGTCAGCCTGACTGCTGAAAGCAGGACGCCCCGTGCGCCAGAGGGTTCAAAAGACATGAAAAATAAAGAAGCTTGTGTTTACTTTATGACCGGTATTCTGATATTTTCTGAATATGTGATATCATGGCAATTTGAATGCGCAAGGAGTATTTTCCATGCAAACCGATTCAGAAAATCTTCACCGGAGCCTGTCAAACCTCAGGCGCCGGCTGCCGGAAGTGGTCAGACAACTTCAGCTGACAGATGAAATCGATCTTTCCGGCTGGATGAACGTTCTGGACACCAAACTGCTGCCCCGGATCGATCCGGAGTTTCCACTGCTGGTTGCGGTGTGCGGCGGCGGCAGCACCGGCAAATCCACGCTGTTTAATTCCATCATCGGATGCCGGCTTTCGGCTGTAGCCGGAAAGGCGGGTCTGACCCGGCGGGTACTGGCCGCAGGTCACGGATCGATGATGAACCGGGACGATTTTCTCGGCATCCTGTTTGAACCGTTCGGCTGCATTCCCCTCCCCCTGACATCCGCCGAAGACCTGATCGTTACCGGACCCCCGGTATATGTGGCCTCCGATGAAATCAATCCGAACTATATTCTCATCGACACCCCTGATTTTGATACCGGCAGCAGCGGGCAATATGACAACCGGGACAGTGCGAGGCAGGTTCTGGAAGCCGCCGATGTGCTGGTATTTATTTTTACGAATGCCACCTATAACAACCTGGACGGCCAGCGGTTCGTCTCCCGGATGCTGACGCAGATCGGCAGGAAAAAATGCGTGCTGGTCTACCGGGTGTATGATTCCTTTACCGACGAGGAAGTCATCGAACATGCTCACGTTCTGGCTCAAAACCTTTATGGTGACGATTTTGCCGACTACGTCCTGGGATATTACCGTACCAGCGACTGCAATGAGGTGGCATCCGGTGACCGGCTGATGGAACTTAAGCCGGTTGACACCCCGGAGCACAGCCTGAATGACCTGCTGGGCCGGTTGACGCCCCGGGACATCCGGGGCGATTACATTCACAGCGCGCTGGCCGATGCCGTTCAGACCGCCCGGAACAGCCTCGAGCAATGCCGCCTGTCGCATGAAAAGCTGCTGCTCTACACCGATATGTGCAAAGTGGCGAAGAGCCGCGCCGTTGCAGATTCCATATCCTCCATTCCGCTTCATGATATCGTGGCATACACCCATGAGCTGTGGTGCCAGACCAGTCCCGGCCTGGTCAAAGGCCTCCGCCGGATGGGCAACATTGCCGGCAGCCCGGTAAAATGGCTGAAAAACAGATTTTCACAACCCCTTCCCGAAAAAACAGTCCCCGAAGATCCGGGCCTGACGTTCGAGAGCGATTGTCTGAAGGCCTGCAACCGGTTCCGGTCCCGGCTGCTGGATCAGACGCTGAGCGTCAATACCACGGCCACCGATCCGAATGGTGCCGGCATGATACGCCGGACAGACAGAATCCGGAAACTTAAGGATCTGAAGGGCAGAGCCCTTCCCCTGTGTGAACGCGCATCGGATCAGATAACGCTGCGTATCACGGCCGAGGCCCATCCGGCGGCAGATGAATTCAAGGGGCCGCTCACGGATATGGACTGGAACATGGTCCGGCAGTCGGTCGAGCAGGCAGCCGGTGAGCTCGGCATTATGCCGGAAGCCATCAAAGCGGAACTCAAAGATCACATCATCGGCTTCCGGGGTGCCATGGGTCGCTGGAACCGGTACCGGGAAACCCTTTTCGCGTCCCTGAACGCCATTCCCAGCGCGCTGGCCGTGGTATACATATTTACCACCGGGGATGCAGTGGCCGGCGGGACAATTCTTGCGAAAATCAGCGGCCTTTTTGGAATGCATGATTTAGCCGCCCTGATTGCACTTCCCGTGTCAACCGGGCTCAACGAGGCTGACCGGCTGCAGCTGCAACGCCTGATCCGGCCGGTAGCCGAAAAATGGCTGGAGATCCGGAAAAATGATCTATCCCGCTTTTTCGACACCCGCATATCCGGCGATTTTTTCATCAACATCGACAAGCGCTGTGAACAGCTGTCGGCCATGCTGGAATCGGTCGAGAATATGATTACCGATATCATCCACACAGGAGCGTCATTAGTCCATGATTCACGAAGAAACACTGATCAAAGCTGAGGGCCGCATTGCCGGGCTTCAGCAGGAACTTGAGTCTATCATACAGGCCCTGGAGCCGCTGACCGGATGGAAGCCCCGCGCATCCCTGCTGGCCCAGTGCCGTCTGATTTCAGAGACCCTCTCCTCCATCGCCGAGCGGATGGACCGAAAGCTGGTCGTGACAATCATCGGCGGCGTGGGAATCGGAAAATCCACCCTGTTTAACGCCATCGCCGGAATGGACGATCTATCGCCCACCGGGCATCAGCGGCCGACCACCCGCAATTTTGTTGTTCTCTGCGAGCAGCGGGAGGATGCGCGGTTTCTGATCGATGACATGGGAAGCGAAACGATCCGCGTGGTGTCCGGCCCGGATGCCCATGCCTTCCCGAACATGATCCTGATCGACACCCCGGATACCGACAGTGCTGAAAACCTCCGGCACCATGAACTGATCGGACAGATACTCCACCATACCGACGTGCTGCTGTGCGGATTTTCCGCCCGAAATCCCAAACGCCGCGACCATATCGATTTCATGCGTCCTTTTGTGGACGCCTACCCCAAAGATCAGCTGTTTGTGGTGCTGACCGAATGCGACCGGGTACTGGAAACCGAACTCAATGACATCATCCAGGACTTCAGGGCCTGCCTTCAAACCGGATGGGACAAAGACGTGAAACGCATCTTTGCCGTGTCTGCCCGCGCCTTTTTAAAAGCACCCGGTTGGGATGAAACTGCCATGCCGCTGCATCCGTTCAACGAATACCCGGCACTCAAATCCATGCTTACCGATGAGTTAAATTCGCCCGGCGCTTATATCAGCACCCGGACAAAGCGATGCGATCACCTGATGGCCTTTTTACGGCAGCAGATATCGGCTTCCATCCGGGTCCCGGAAATCCGGGCATG
>JAQWFD010000002.1 GCA_028704555.1 Desulfobacterales bacterium | reverse complement strand
TGATCTCATGGCAGAACACCGCATCAAGGCGGATGACATGAATGTCGCCGGCGGGATTGTCCACGAAATGGGAATCAAAAATTTTTTCTGCAATCGTTTTCCCCATAGTACCTCCAACTTTTCTTTAGATCTTGATCTGAAATATTTACGGGTATGATTTGTGCGGTAGCCGTCCCAAAGGCTCACGGCTCAAGACGGAAGTCTCTCGACGGAAGACTTTCTAATCCGTATCGGTCTTCAGAACAGACAGGAAAGCCGACTGTGGAATCATTACCTTGCCGACCATCTTCATTCGTTTTTTTCCTTTTTTCTGTTTTTCCAATAGCTTGCGTTTCCGGCTGATATCTCCGCCATAGCATTTGGCGGTTACGTCTTTTCGGAATGCCGAAACAGTGGTGCGGGCGATCACTTTTGAACCAATGGCGCCCTGGATGGCGATTTTAAACATCTGGCGCGGGATTTCCTCCTTGAGCTTTTCACAGGCAAGGCGGCCCCGTTCAACTGCCCGGTCTTCATGGACCAGTTGAGATAAGGCATCGACCCGATCCCCGTTGATCAGAATATCCAGTTTCACCAGATCGGTTTCCCGGTAGTCGATGATCTCGTAATCAAATGAACCGTATCCCTGAGTGACGCTCTTGAGCTTGTCATAAAAATCGTAGATCACCTCCGCCAGCGGCAGTTCAAATATCATCTCCAGCCGGTTGCTGGTCAGATACTGATAGTTTTTATTGATGCCGCGCCGGTCCAGACACAGTTTCATGACAACTCCCATATACCGGTCGGGTAAAATAATGGCGGCCCGGATAAAGGGCTCCAGGGCTTTTGCAATGCTTGCAGGATCCGGATACAGGGCGGGATTATCGATGGTCAGCTCGCTGCCGTCATTCATTATCAGCTGGTATCTGACTGATGGGGCCGTCAGGATCAGCGACAGGTCGTATTCGCGCTCGAGACGCTCCTGAACGACTTCGAGATGAAGCAGACCCAGAAAACCGCATCGGAATCCAAAACCGAGCGCGACCGAGGAATCTTTTTCATAAATCAGTGAAGAATCGTTGAGGGTGAGCTTTTCTATAGCGATGGCCAGCTCTTCGTATCCGTCGGATGCGATGGGATAAATCGATGAAAACACAACGGGCTTTGCTTCCTTGAATCCGGGCATCGGGGTGTCGCACGGTGCCTTCTTCAGGGTGATGGTATCGCCGACCCGGGTATCACTGACCGTTTTGATTCCGGCAATCATATAACCTACCTGGCCGGCGGACAGTTGCTTTTGAGGCACCCGTTTGATCTGAAAAATACCCACCTCTTCGACCCGGTAGGCGGCCTGATTCCACATGAAGGAAACGAGGTCACCGGCCTTGATCCGTCCGTCAATGACTCGAAAGTGAACGATGGTGCCCCTGAATGGATCGTAATTTGAATCAAAAATCAGTGCTTTCAACGGCTTGTCCGGATCACCGGTTGGCGCTGGAAGTTTCCGGACAACGGTTTCCAGAACCTCCTCGATACCGATCCCGGTCTTTGCGGACGTTAAAAGCGCCGTTTCCGGGTCCAGTCCGAGATCCTCTTCAATCTGGGCTTTTACCCGTTCAATATCTGCGGAAGGCAGATCGATTTTGTTGATGACAGGGATGACTGCAAGCTCATGCTCCATGGCCAGGTACAGATTGGCCAGTGTCTGGGCTTCAACGCCCTGGCTGGCATCGATAAGAAGCAGCGCCCCTTCGCAGGAGGCAAGCGCCCGGGATACTTCATAGGAAAAGTCCACGTGTCCGGGGGTATCGATCAGGTTGAGAAAATAGGTCTGACCGTCCCTGGCCGTATACGGCAGGCAGATGGTCTGACTTTTGATGGTGATTCCCCTTTCACGCTCGATATCCATGGTGTCCAGAATCTGATCCTGAAAATCGCGATCCGAAACCATGTGGGTATGCTGAATCAGCCGGTCAGACAGGGTGGACTTCCCGTGATCAATATGGGCGATAATGCTGAAATTTCGTATGTGTTTCATTGGCAGACATGTGTTTTAGTATAAACGTATGGGGTTGACTTTATAAGTGACGCTGCAAAACTGATTGACATGAATTTTATTTTATCAGTATATTGGAATAAAAAAAAGGCTACTTTTCCAAGATTTTCGGTCATTATGTCAATTATCTTCTGCAGTATTTCAGCCGAATCAGATCTTATAACGTAATTGCGGGAAATGGACAATCAAAAATGATTACAGATATTTTAATCGTTGATGATGATTCCGCCATCAGAGATTCCATGAACGAGTTTATCGGCTTGTCAGGATATCGCTGCATGACTGCCGCCAGTGCGGAAGAGGCTATTGAAATATTGAAGAAAAAGAATATCCATGTGGTCATTACCGATATTGTGCTGCCCGTGTTAGATGGTCTGGAGCTGACTGCCATGATCAAGCGGGACTACGATTCTGACGTGATTGTAATGACCGGCTACAGTGATGATTATTCGTATGAGGAGGCCATCAATAAGGGCGCCAGTGATTTTGTGTTTAAACCGGTCCGCTTTGAAGAGCTGCTGCTTCGGTTGAAACGGGTGATCAAGGAACGGCACATTGCCCAGGAACGGAGCCAGATGATGCGGAAACTTGAAAAACTGGCGATCACCGATGGCCTGACCAGTCTTTATAATTCCCGGTGCTTTTATGATCACCTGGAATCGGAGATTGACCGGTCCGTCCGCTATCATCACGAAATCGCCTTGATGCTCATGGATATCGATTATTTTAAGCAGTTCAATGATACGTACGGACATCTGGCCGGAGACAAGGTCCTGATTCGCCTGGGCGAAATCATCCGCTCCTGCCTGAGAACCAATGATTCCGCATACCGCTACGGGGGTGAGGAATTCACGGTCATTTTACCGGAAACCAACGCGGTTGAGGCCAAGGCCGTGGCTCAGCGCATTCGGACAAGCATGGGAAATGAGCCGTTTATCACGGATAACGGTGATCTGGTTACCGTTACCATCAGTATCGGCGTGACGGAATACAATGAAAAAGAAAAATTATCAACGTTTGTCAAACGAACCGACAAAGCCATGTATCTTTCCAAACAACAGGGGCGAAATCGAGTTTCCTGCCTGTATGCGGATGAAACCCTGTCTCACGAGTAATGACGATGCCTGTGTTCGTGTTTCTTGATCAACCCTCCCTGATGCAGCTTCAGCAGATAACCGGCCTGTATCGATCCGCCGGGTGGTGGGGTGAACACCAGCCGGATGATTCTGAGCTGGTGGCGCGTCTCGTATCCGGAAGCCACTGCTTTCTGGCGGCGGTGATGGATGGAAATATCATTGCCATGGGCAGAGCCATCAGTGACCGGGCCAGCGATGCGTATATTCAGGATGTGACGGTTCATCCCGCATTCAGGGGACAAGATATCGGTACCCGAATCGTCGAGAAACTCGTTGATCGTCTTCGCAACGATGGTATATGCTGGATTGGCTTGATTGCCGAGCGGGGGAGTTGTGACTTTTACAAAAAAATTGGATTTAAACAAATGAAGAATGCACTGCCGATGTTAATCAATGATGAACTTTAAACAGATTACCCCCTTGGATTACCCGGACTTAAAACGGTTTTTCAACCATCAGAAATACAGGCTTTGTGTCTATTCGCTGTCCTCTCTTCTGGTCTGGAGCAATGACGTATACCAGATTTATGGCGCAACGGATGGAGATATTCTCTATGTTTATGCCGAATATCCTTCCCGGCCTCAGGATCGTCATCTGATCCTGCCCATTTCTCCCAGCCTGGAGTTTTCACCGGATAAACTGCGGGATCTGGCTCAGGATGCTGGCATTCAATCCTACTGGTTTGTGCCGGATCACTATATAGAAGCTTGCGGGATATCCAGCGTCGAATCTTATTTTACTGTCAGGCCGCAACCCCATTTTGATGACTATGTCTATCTGACAGAGGACCTGGCTGAGCTCAAAGGCAACCGGTATGCCAAAAAACGAAATCTGATTCATCAGTTTGATCGGGCGTACCTGAGCAAAAACAGGGTGTCGGTTGAGAAAATTTCCCCTTCAGTTGCCGGTGAATGTCTGGATTTTTTGAAAAAATGGTGCGAAAGTCGTGATTGCCACATTGAACGGGATGAAGACTTTACCTGTGAAAAACAGGCGGTGTCAAATACGCTTGAAAATATCGACATTCTGGGCGTCGAAGGTCTTCTGGTCCGGGTAGACGGAGATGTGAGCGCCTTTGTCGTTGCCGCATACCTGACAGATGACATGGGCGTGATGCATTTTCAGAAGGCGTATCAACATATCAGGGGCCTTTATCAATTTCTCGATAACCTGTGCGTCAGAGAGCTGTTCAAGGGCTATACCCGGCTGAATAAGGAAAGTGATATGAATCTTCCGGGGCTGGCCCAATCGAAAAAGTCTTATTGGCCCGTCGAAAAAGTCAGATCATTTGAACTGGTTCTGCGATAGATGGGCTACGGATCTGATTTTCAGCTGTTGGGCCTTTGCCGAGCCTCTCATGGCCGTATGGTCACTTTCAGGAGCAGATCACCTCTGGCATCGTCCCGGACGATTTTTCCCATTCCTTCCAGTCTCAGCACATTTCCTTCCTTGATTCCCGGTGGAATAGCCACCCGGAAAAGTCGTTTCTGAAAGCCCCATGGAATATTGATCAGTTTATGAGTTCCGGTAAATGCTTCGTGACGGGTAATTGTGAGCGTTCCATAAAGATGGGGCTCAGTGCCATATCCTGCCGGCCGGATCACCTGCAGCCGGGGGGATGTTTTTTTGAGGGTAAATTTCTGCATGCGTTCCGTGGCCTTTGCGCCGGCGGCCGGTTGCATCAGTTTCAGAAAAACGATGCCGAAAATAAATCCGCCGATATGGGCCCACCAGGCGATACCGCTGGCATTCGCATGACTTCCGGCAGCCTGAATAAATTGAAGGACAAACCATAGCCCCAGAAAGAAAAAAGCCGGAATTTCAACGAAATACGGAATAAAGAAAATCGGGATCAGCGTCAGTATCTTTGAATTCGGGTGAAGAATGAAATAGGCACCCATCACCCCGGCAATGGCGCCACTGGCTCCGATCGTGGGGATATTGGAATGAAGATTGAACATCAGGTGAACCAGTCCTGAACTGATGCCGCAAAGCAGGTAAAACAGGAGATACCGCACGGGGCCGAGATGATCTTCGACGTTGTCGCCGAAAATATATAACGACCACATGTTTCCGAGCAGATGCCAGAAGCCGCCGTGGAGAAACATGAATGAAATCAGGGAAAAAGCCTGCTGAGACATTGAAAAGTAGGCGGAAATCCGGGGCACGGCGTACCGGGCCGGAACAAGGCCATAAGTATAAATGAACACATCCATATCGCCCCTTTGCCCTATTTCGATCAGAAAAAACAGGACATTCAGACCGATAAGGGCGTGGGTGACGACAGGATAGGTTTTGGACGGGATGGTGTCTCGAACCGGTATCATAAGTTTTTTTAACGGCAGCTAAAGGATTCAGGCCATAAAGGCTCCCTCTGATTCTGTTGTAATAAAAAAACAGAGGGGATGGCAACCTGTTTTAATGTCGTTTTCGAAACGGATGGATCGGGTATCCGCTATGAAGGTTCGTCCAGCGGATCGATCGACATGCTGATATCCATGCTTCGGGCCGAGTGGGTCAGGGCGCCTGAGGAAATGATGTCGATGCCGGTATCGGCAAGTGCGGCCAGAGCCTCGAGCGTAACCCCGCCGGATACTTCAACAAGTGCCCTGCCCCCAATGAGGCGGACCGCTTCTTTAATCTGGTTGACGGTCATGTTGTCCAGCATGATAACCTCAACCTTCGTATCCAGCGCTTCCTGCACCTCCGTCAGGTTGGTTGTTTCAACCTCGATTTTTAACAGATGCGTACATTTTTTCCGGATACGGCTGACGGCGTTGGTAATGCCGCCACTGACGGCAATATGATTGTCCTTTATCAGGATGCCGTCATAAAGGCCTATCCGGTGATTATATCCTCCGCCTACACGAACGGCATATTTTTCAAGCGTTCGCCATCCCGGGGTGGTTTTCCGTGTATCGACCAGGCGAACCTTTGAAGCGGACAGGGCGTTTACATATGAGCGGACGTTGGTGGAAATGCCGGACATCCGTTGAAGAAAATTCAGGGCGGTGCGTTCTCCTATCAGAAGGGTGCGCAGCTGTCCTTCAATCTCAAGCAGAATGTCCCCGGCGCGTATAATATCGCCATCACTGAATCCGGATCGAAATACGGTGTCTGGCTGAAGGTGTAGAAAAACCTGCTTTGCGATATCCAGACCGGCCAGAATCATGGATTCCTTTGCAACCATCCGGCCCTTACCCTTGAGTTCCGGCGCAACGAGATTGTCGGTGGTGATATCTCCGGAACCGATATCCTCCTTTAATGCGATATCGATCAAATGCGTTATGTCATGCAGTATCATGTCGTAAAATCCCCATGGGTTATCGATGGTATGGTAAACCGGGCCGCATATAACGGCCTATTCTTCTTGAAGCCCGGTGATTTTTTCCAGATTGGCTTCGAGTTTATGCTGCTTTTCCACCAGAAGCTTATGCTGATCCTTGACTTTTTCAACGACCTCTTCCGGCGCTTTTTTTAAAAAATCTTCATTGATCAGTTTTCTGGACAGCGAGTTGAGTTCTTTATTGAGCTTGTTCAGTTCCTTTTCCAGCCGGACCGTCTCTTTCCCAAAATCAATGATGCCTTCCAGCGGAACAAAGACGACCGCACCCTTGATAATCGAGGTGGCCGCTGACTTGGGACGGTCTCCGGATTCAACTACGGAAAAAGATTCCAGCCGCGCCAGATGAACGATAATGCTCTGATAGGTTTCAATGGTGTTTCGAACCGCATTGTCGGATGCATGCACAGAGGCCCTCAGCAATTGAGAGGGGGAAATATTCATTTCGCCACGAATATTCCGGATGCTGGAAATAATGTCCATGACCAGCTGCATGGCGGTTTCCGCTTCCGTATCTTTGCGGATGCCTGAACATTCAAAGCCATCGGAAGGAAACGCGGCCTTCATGATGGAGTTTTGAGTTCCGGGCAGTTTCTGCCAGATTTCTTCGGTAACAAAGGGCATGAACGAATGCAGTAAAACCAGCGTGTCTTTCAGCACATGCCATAATGCGCCTGTGGTGGCATGCTGGCAGTCTGCCCCGTAATTGCCGTACAGAGCGGGTTTAATGGCCTCCAGGTACCAGTCACACAGTTCATGCCAGACAAACTGGTACAGGGCGCCGGCGGCATCGTTAAACCGGTAGGTATCCAGCGCATCGGCAACATCGTCTGTGACCTGGTGCAGGCGGGATAAGATCCACCGGTCCGGAAGAGAGATATGCTGCTCGTCAATCCGGTCGAAACCGGTTTTTATGTGCATCAGGGAAAACCGGGCGGCATTCCACAGTTTGTTGACGAAATGACGGTAGCCCTCTACCCGCTGTTCCGACATTTTGATGTCCCTGCCCTGAGCCGCAAATGCAGCCAGGGTATACCGGAATGCATCAGTGCCGTACTGGTCGATAATGGTCAGAGGATCGATCACATTTCCTTTGGATTTGCTCATCTTCTGACCGTTTTCATCCCGAACCAGCGCATGGACATATACCGTTTTGAACGGCACCTCGCCCATGAAATGGATGCCCATCATCATCATTCTGGCAACCCAGAAAAACAGGATGTCAAATCCGGTAACCAGAACGGATGTGGGGTAATATTTTTTGAGCAGCTGCGTCTGATCGGGCCATCCCATCGTGGAAAACGGCCACAGCGCAGAACTGAACCAGGTGTCGAGCACATCGGTTTCCTGGATCAGGCGGGTGCCGCCGCATCGGGTACATTGGGTCGGTGTCTCCGTGCTGCAGATGACTTCCTGACAGTCCTCGCAGGTCCAGACCGGTATCTGGTGACCCCACCATATCTGTCGGGATATACACCAGTCCTTGATGTTATTCATCCAGTCGAAATAGGTGTTGGCCCACATGCCGGGAACAATGGTGGTGGTTCCGTTTTGAACGGCTTCGATCGCTTTTTCAGCCAGAGGTTTGACTTTGACAAACCATTGCGTTGACAAATTGGGCTCCACAATGGTTTTGCAGCGGTAGCAGTGGCCAACCGCGTGTTTGATCGGTTCAATTTTCAGCAGAAGACCCGCATCTTCGAGGGCTTTTATCACTGCTTTTCGGCATTCGAAACGATCCATTCCTTCGTAAATTCCGGCATCTGCTGTCATTTTGCCATCTTCGCCGATGACCTTGATACTGGGCAGTTTGTGCCGCATGCCGATTTCAAAGTCGTTGGGATCATGGGCCGGGGTTATTTTCAGGGCGCCGGTCCCAAATGACATGTCAACATATGTGTCCCGGATAATCGGAATTTCGCGGTTGACGAGGGGAAGGATCACCTGATCGGATGCGGTGTTCTGGTACCGCTCGTCATCAGGATTGACCGCTACGGCCGTATCCCCGAGCAGGGTTTCCGGCCGGGTGGTTGCAATCACCAGCCCCTCTGAATTTCCGGGGAAAGGATACCGGACATAATACAGATTCCCGTCGAGTTCTTCGTGTTCGACTTCCAGATCTGACAGGGCGGTCTGGCACCTGGGGCACCAGTTGATAATATAGCTGCCGCGGTAGATCAGGCCTTCCTGATACAGCTGAACGAATACTTTGCGCACGGCCCGTGACAGCCCTTCATCCATGGTGAACCGTTCCCGTTTCCAGTCACATGATGCGCCCAGGCGTTTGAGCTGATTGATAATGGCGCTGCCGGATTCTTCCCGCCATTTCCATACTTCCTCTACAAAATTTTCTCTGCCGAGTTGATCACGGTTCCGTCCTTCACTGGCGAGTTTTTTTTCGACCACGTTTTGTGTGGCTATACCGGCATGATCTGTTCCGGGCATCCACAGGACGTTATGTCCACGAAGTCTCATGTAACGGCAAAGGATATCCTGCAGGGTAATATTCAACGCATGGCCCATATGCAGAACGCCGGTAACATTGGGAGGGGGAATTACAATCGAAAAATATTTCCGTGAATCCGATTCACCGGCATCAAACAGTCCCTGCTGCTGCCAGTAATCATACCAGCGCTTTTCGACATCATGTGATTCGTAACCCTTCTCGAGCAGATTTGAATTCATATATGAACACTCCTTGAATTTTGTACTCTGAGTAACCAAACCGGACAACCCGTATCAGAATGCAGCGTTGAGGTGTCCGGCTGCTTGCGGGCGACAGACTTTTTCGTTCAGGCACTATTTAAAAAGGGGATTAGCATATAATCCCCGTAAAAATAAGCAGTTAATAGTCTTATTGTTAATGTGCCAAATACAGTCAACAGGGTCTGGAATTAATAGAAATTGTTTCCAGGCGCATCTTCAAGAAGAAGACGCTTGATTTTATCGATTTCTTTTGAAACGGCCTTTTCGACGGCGTTGACCAGAATGGAATCCAGTTTGTCTGAAACCAGTCGTTGAATGACCCGAGTTAGCGCCGCTTCCAGTTGCTCGGGAGATACGGATATGCTTTGAGCGCCTGTGAGTGGGTCTTGCAGATCGCGATCCGTATCCGAACCGGAAAGGATGCCGACGTCCATGTCCGGCAAATCCGATTCGGGTTCGAGCGGAATGCCCATGGCGTCGATTAAGCTGTCGGCCGGCTCGATTTCATGGCTTTCATCGACAGGGTTGTCAGAGACCACATCGGTCAGTTCTATAATATCATCTTCATCCTCGTCGTATGAGGAAAGTTCACCCGCGTTTAAAAGTTCCATGCTTTCATCATCAGCGTCCATGCGATGTTCCGATTCGATGAGCTGATCGGAGTCTTTGTGATCATTCATGCCCGATTCCTTCCGGTCGTTGGTAATATATCATGAAAATTCGATATATTATGCCCCATAATACATGTCTGCGAGAACCTATCATATGGTATGGGGTGTGTCAAGGAATTTGCCTGGAAGACAGGGAGTAAATGAGTCCTGACGGTTGCGTATGGCCCGGTTCTTATTTTCTGCAGGGAAGCACATGTCCTGATGGCTTGTTGAAGATGATAAGGTTCGCGCGATTCGTTTGATCGGTGCAGGTGAAAGTGGCAAGCGGGAGCCGGCTATGAATTTTCGTTGTTTTCAACTTGACCTTTGCATAAAAAAAAGAGATTACTTGAAAAGTAAAATCCTTGGCGAATCCATTATGTTTTCAGTAGATTGACATGGCCGTATTCAATGAGACATTTTTTTATAGATTCAACAGACATCTCTGGTAACCGATGTGTTATATCCGGGCAGGATGCCAGACACATCCAAACGGTGCTTCGGAAAAAAACCGGTGACCGTATCGGTCTTTTTGACGGAAATGGGTATGAATATCTGGCACGGATCGAAGATGTTTCATCCGGTCGCGTCCAGGTTGTGATCGATGACCGGCTCCCGTCTGCCGCAGAATCTCCTGTCGACATCGCTGTGGCACAGGCGCTGTTAAAAGACGGGAAGATGGATGATCTCGTGCGCCAGGTCACCGAGCTGGGCATTACGCGCTGGTATCCGTTTACGTCCAGCCGCTGTGTTCCAAGGCCGGACCCGAAACGGATGGAGATGCGCCGTCAGCGGTGGGAAAAAATTGCGAAAGAAGCGCTCAAACAATGTCGTAGAGGTCGGCTGCCGGAAATCGGTTCAACGCTGACGTTTGAACAGATCCTGAAGCGGGGACAGGAATTTGACTTGAGCGTGGTGTACTGGGAGGGAGAATCAACGCCTGTCCGATCGATGTTGCCGCCAAACGATGGACGCATCCGGACAATTTTGGTCCTCCTGGGGCCGGAAGGGGGTTTTTCTCGGGAAGAAATTCAAATGGCGCTGGCAAACGGGTTTCTCACAGCGACTCTCGGTCCGCGCATTTTAAGGGCGGAAACAGCCACCGTTGCGGCATGTTCTCTGATCCAGTATCTGTACGGGGATTTGGGTGGTGGCCCATACAGCAAGTCCGGATGAGTCCGCAGCCTGTTGATTACGGTCAGCAAGATGGACGTTTAGAATGAATAAACGGCAAAAATGGTTTCTGGTTCTGTATGCTGTATTTGTTGTAATAATGGCGGTCTCGCTGATTACATCCGGTAAGGCCAAAAGAATCCTATCGAAATTTACAACGGAAAAATATCCGGAACAGTATTATGTGTATCTTGAAGTGATCTTTAACGTAGATGCCCGCTCCCATGTCATCATAACATGCTATATTCCATGCGGGAACAGTCTGAATCGAGTCCGGTTGCGTCGTGAGGTTTCGAGAATCAAGAATGATATTCTGGAGAACATGTCGGGGAAAATGGCGATATTGATTAAGGAGCGCAAATTTGAGGCTCTTAAATCAATGCTGCTTGACACCATAAACCGTCACACTGATACGCCCGTAACCGATTTGTATTTTGACCGGCTGGTGATCACTTAATCTGGCGGCTGGTGAGCATGGGGGGATTTTCCGGCAGAAATACCGGCTCAGCCGGCTTAAGTTATTGCTGGTTATTTCAAAAAAATCTTGACAGTGTTTTTCGGATTGGTGTATATGTCAGAAGTTGTCGGCCGAGGTAGCTCAGTCGGTAGAGCAGGGGACTGAAAATCCCCGTGTCGGCGGTTCGATTCCGTCCCTCGGCACTTTAAAAATCAAGGGTTTGGCCAGTTTTGGTCAAGCCCTTTGTTTTTTGTATAAACCTCTGTTCCCCCACTGTTCCCCCGGTTTTTAAGTATGGCTTGTGAAATTATGTGACGAACAATGAAAATAATCCTCGCCGAACAAAAAAAGTCGGATAATTTTTATCCGGCTCTGGTAAAGTTTTTTTGTCCTTGGTACCGACTGCCTGGCCCGAATCTTTATCTGTAGTCTGAATTAAAAAAGTTTAAATTTTTCTCTGAGCACGTCCGTCACTGCCTAAACATCAAACAAAACACCAGAAATACAACATTTTGTATCAATCGGCTATTAATGTTTCTATATACCCCATATTCTGATTTTAAAAAAAGACATAAGCCCTTTTACGGATCAAGTCGTAAAGTCCTCATATTCACGCGCTGACGGCTTCGTTTTGAAGCGGGGCAAAGCTCATTATATTTACGTATGGTTATTTAGAACAGATAGGATGGATTTTGGAATAAGGCCAGATATGAAATGGATACCGGAAAATTTTTGGATAGTTTGAAACCTGTGGTACATAGCAGGTATCTGTAATCGGGGATTTTCAAGATGGTTTGAAAGTTCCTTAGAGGTCTCTTTTGGGTACCGGAAAGTGACCCCTAAGCCGGATTCAGAGAATCGTTTTCAGATCAATTGCTTTTATTTCGATACGTTAGTTTGGTCCGTCCCCAGCTTATTGTTGTCAACCACCTCCCCTCGTGGTGGAATCGATATCTTCGATGGTTTTGGATCGTCCATTGTGAATGTCAAAGTTCGACTGCCATCCGCTTTCAGTTTGGCAACCACGGTCACCTGCTTTCCCAAGGCATTAGAAATCCCGGTGAAGGCGTTAATGCCATCTGATCTCTCGTAAGCTGTAAGTTTTACCGACTCAATTCGGTAATGATACCGATAGCGCGCATAAACATTTTGCGGCAAAGGCAATGTCCCTTTCGCGCATTCCAGAGAGCTGTGAAGGTCGTTGAAAAGAATGTTCGCAGCAAAAATGTCTTGGTCTTTCAAGTGAGCCAGTTCTGGTCTATTCAAGGCTTCCACTCCCTCTCCCTTAATATAGTCGAGCAGAGTACCTGACTCACCATTTGCAAGGGTAAGCACAAGGTCGGATATCTCCTCAGGTGCCAACAAAGCGTTCACGGACTCAAGTTCCTCGGGGTGAAAATTGACCTGCAGACGGAGTAACTCGACCTGCTGGTGAAATTGTGTCATGGCCGACGGAAGCCACCAGTTGGTTTTTTCAACCTGCGCCAAAGTTCTTAACTCAATTCCATGTCTTTCTGCCTCTTCTCTGGCGTTTTTTGTAAATCCAACTCGCGAGACAATGCACCCATAATCCAAATCGAGCTTCTTGAGCTTAACGATAAGCTGCTCAATTTCCGGGAGATCAACCGGGGCAGCCTCATCCTTAACTTCAACGCCAATGCGTAGCGTTCTAGGACCTGTAGGGATTTCCAAGTAAACATCGACCTGTCGAGGAACAGCACTAATTCTTTCGACGATGGAAGCATTAGGAATTACCTTTGTGCCTGGAACTATATTCAGCGATCGCTCGATTGCGGCAACAATATTCTCCATTATCTTCCACTTCGGGAGATTACACGAAACGGGCATTTCTGGCTAACCTCCTGTTCATTTTTACTGGGCGAATAACGTTGAGCTGAGTGGCGCGGATATCAAATTTCCATTAAAGGCCAACCAGTTTCTCCGCGTCCACTCAAGCGTCTGGTTCGATTTTGTGTTCTTTATTTTCGATATTCTCATTCAGCACTGAATCCAAATCGGCCAAAGAATCAATGATGCTTTTAACTGTAGTTCGATCAAACTCTGCCCGGCCAGCTTCTTCGTGTGTGCCCTTGTTTAAATAACGCCACTCACGTGAATCACCGCTGAAGCCTAAAAGCGTGCTAATAGGGGTTAATACAGCATCTCTGTCTGTATGAGTAAATTCTCGGTGTAAAAGCTTTGACTTCAGTTGTTCTGTTAGGTTTCGTAGTTCGATGGGAGAATTAGAGGCACGTAACTTAATACTTAAATTGCCATCTCCATGTTTTGATACGTAACTCCATATTTTGCCTTTGGTGAGTGCTTCTAGTGCCTGACGAGCCTTTTCTAATGCATTTCTGGTTTCTAATTTGTCAAAATGCTCCTGAGCAGATAGTAAATAGTTTCTTGGGGCCGAATGAAAGTCTATTTGTATGCTTTTTTCGCCCACTTGAGGTAAAAACGTTAAACGCCTTGATGCTTTGGTACGCTCTGCACCCAATAGGTTCTGAATATCTTTGAAAAACTCCTCCCCATGACAAGTCAGAATAATCTGCTTACCATGAAAATAGTCATCTTCGAACAGAGTACGACGAATGGCTTCTCGGTGGTCATCGTCAATGGCATTGACCGGGTCGTCGAAAATTAGAATTGGACAGTTTTCCTTCAGGTTTTTTGCCAGCAATATTGCCAAACCAACGCAACGGATATGCCCTTCGCTAAGTACATGCAGCGTATCAAAATATGTCTCAGGATCACCGCAAAACGAAACTTGGATACGCTCTCCTGGTGATACTGGAAACTTCAAATTGGCCAAAAGATCATTGGGCGCATCACCACGATTGAAGGAATTGTAAAGCTGAACAACAAGTTCCCCAAGATCAGCTACCAGCTTGCCTGGCAAAGCATCTTTGTAGCTGTTAAGACGCTCAATTAATAGTGAATAAGCCTCTGAAATTAATTTGTTTTGTGTGACTACATCTTTTTCCTGTTTGACAGCCTCAATTAACATTTTGTTTTTTCCATTAAACATCGCAATGGCTGTGTTCGCTTTGGCAATACCTTCTTCAAGTGTTTTTCGTTTGGTTTGTAGCTGTATAACTTGCTCATAAAGTAGGCGAAGCTTTTTTAGACGGTCCGTTTTTTGCTGACGTGCAGCCGGTAGCTCTGAGGCAAGTGCATCCGCCGCTTCTGTCTGTTTTACCTGCTGCTCTAATTTCGCCCAAGCAGACTGATTTTGTTCGTCGAGTTGGTTAAAGGCCTCCCACCACGCAACATCTAATAATGATTCATTGGCAACAGAATGTTTTTGCAGCAAGATAGGCCGTTTTTCATCTTCATTTATGGGCCAAGCCGTTTTAACAATTTGATAGACACATTTTATCGCTTCATGTTGGATAATTTTCAAGTCATCTCGCTGCTGCTCGAGTGCAGATAAATGCTCAAGTTTGGCGAGGCCAACTTCTGCTGCTTGAAATGGGTTCGCGGTGGTCTGGTCAAGTGGCGTTTTGCAAGCTGGACAATTCTCTTGGCTAACTGCGCTGAGTGCAATCACCGCCTGATAAAGCTGCTTATAGGAAAGCCCTTCGCTATATCCATCAAGTTCAGTTTCCTTTGCCTTAAGTTCGGTAATAGCTTTCTCAACTTCAACCCCAGATTTTAACAGTCCCGCATGTTTTAAGCCTGACACTGTCGGAGCAGGCTGTTGTAAATCTTCTTCAATTTTTTGAATCTCTCCCGTTTGTTCCCCTGTACCGAGTGCCAGCACAACTTCGGCAAATGGTATATCTTTTTCGTACTTATCAGCAAGCGCTTGTTCTTCTGCCTCCAATTGAGTTAATGCTTGAGTATTGGTTTCTTTAGTCTGCCTGTCGCCTTCAATAGCTTGTTGTTTTAATGATAGCTGGTTTGCTTTTTTTCCAATTCGGTCAATGTATTTATCGTCAATTTCAGCACTAAACCCTCGCACAAAATCATTAAAGTTGTCTAAGGCAAAAAGAGTGGAAATTACCGCTGTCTGGCGTGCGGGTGTATGAGCGGCGATACGTGAGAAATTATCGATACGGTTCTTTTCCACAAAGCAAAAGCGAAATTGTGTTTCGTTTACAGTGACAATGTCAGGTTCAGCATCAGCGAAATTTGCCTCAATTACAGGTGGTTCAAATCCGCTTACATATGCATTTTGAAGGTACTCCAGGGCTTCTTTGAAGCGTTTACTTTCAGCTTCCTCAACTGAGCCCAGCAGGCCATATTCCAAGGCTTCGCAAAAGCTAGATTTGCCGCTACCATTGGGGCCGTAAATCAGCACTATATGACTATCTAAGTCAATATTTACCGGTTTGGTGAAACCTCTAAATGGGCCAACAGTGAGTGATTTGAGACTGGATGGGCCGGTGGCCCCTGTCTGAGTATCCTTAATATCAGCAGTGCATTCAAAATTAGCTGTTTTGAACTCTCGCTGCGCCAATTCAACTATTTTTTGTACCCGTCGTCCATGAGCTGTGCTTAAGGGGGTTATCTCATCGAAATGATCAAGAACGATATTTGCCAGCTTGCAAACATTTTCAGGTGCGTCATCAATGCTTAATTTCTGCATGAAACGGATATATTCGTTTCTGATCATGGTTTAGTGTCTTTCAAAGAATTTACAATTTGCCATGCCTTCTAATTTCTTCATAGAAGGTGTCAATCGAATCAGAGATTAATCAGTTTCTGTTTATCTACACCGTCCAGAAATTTTTTCCGACGAATTTCCGACTAAATTATGTTGTTTCTAACTGTTTATCACTCATTCCGGAATGATAAACAGAAACCGTATAACTATTCACGAATTGCGTTTTATCCATTGTCCCGCATGAAAAGCCAGCTACTGATAATTCAGGTACCGATGAGGAGTAGGAAATATTTCAAGATCAAATGAACTGGGATAATGGATAAAATCTTGTAGAACTGAGGCGCTGTTATTTTCTCACGATAGGGATAGTATAAACAAGATGGGTAATTTGCAAGGGAGAATATCTTTTTTCAACTTTTTTTCGGTAATATGAAATTACAAACCTGTTGAGATCCCTTGCCAATACCTGAACAAATAGTTTTTTTCGGATATCTCAATCAGATCCCTAAAATTATCTCAATGCTCGGTTTTGAGTTTTCAATTGAGACGATATCTATCCTGACGCAGGGAAAAATGAAGTTCAAATAATTTCATATATACATCATATATATGAAAGCAGCGATCATATCGTTTTAAAACCATAACTAACGGTCCCTCGGCCTGCTTCGGCAGGTCGGGGGATTTTTATTTGGCAAGGAGGAAAAGCATGGAATCAAAAATGTGTTCCAGTGAAATCACTGCGCTGGCAACGGCTATGATAAAGGTGCAGCAAACATTACCGGCAGCGCCCACTGATCGGGAAAACTCTTTCACAAAAAGCAGATACGCGACTCTTAACTCGGTTTTCAGGGCATGTCGTGATGCGCTCCTTTCTCAAGGGATTTGGGTAACACAATATCCGGTGCCAGTTGAACAAAACCATTTGGGACTGGTTACGAAACTAGTCCATGCTGAATCTGGACAATGGCAATCCTCACTCATGGTGATGCCGTTACCTAAAAATGACCCCCAAGGGTACGGTTCGGCCATGACTTATGCGCGGCGTTACGGGCTTACCGCACTTGTCGGAATTGTTATAGAAAATGACGACGACGGTGAAGCCGCATGCCCCAAAAGGATGAGTGCAAAACAAACTCAGAATAATTTTTCTTATGAAAATCGGCAACATGCGACTGGCGCGAAATCGAACCAGAGGGTGGATGGACCTGAACCACCGGGGTTACCTAAATTGGATGGCGTGGGATATCAATCTGGCCAATCACCAAGCGGCAAGCCGTGCATCGTGGCTTTGGGAAGCACACATTCCAAAAAAGAATTTTTACGCCAGGCAGGTTTTCGTTGGGATGGGAACAATAAAATCTGGTGGCGGCACAAAGATGCTGCGTAGCAAGCGGAGGAAACTATGAATATTGATAAAAAATCTATGGGGTTGCTGTCACTACTGACTAAGGGTTTGATTAATTGCGCAAACCAGGAAACCGTCTTACATCTCGGTGATCGCCGGACTTACATCGGTATGTCAGATATCGGTAAGGGCATGGAATGTTTGAGGGCTGCGGTGGGAAGCAAAATTAGAGCGCCATCGTCTCATTCATCTTTAGAGGTGGACAGGCTGAAGCCATCGAAATTGAAAGAAATTTTAGCACGCCAGCTTATCTTGCAACGTGGTCACTGGCAAGAATTCGGAGTGCAAAAAGCACTGGCGGCAACAGGGGTGAAGTTTCTGCCGCAACTTGAAATCAACACCTTATATAAGGGTGTACCCATAAAAGCGCATCTCGATTTTACGCTGGTGTGGGGAGGAGGGCGCCCAGCCGTCCGCATAATTGAACTCAAAAGTAACCAACGCATACCGGATTTGCTCTACACATCCAATGAAGCGCAGATATATGGACAAATAGGCCTTCTAACGGCATTCTGGCATCTTCCTAATTTTAATATGAAAAGCGAAACCGGTGAAACCGTATTTACCGATTTAACCTTTCCTCAAGCCGTTCATAAAATATTTGGAGTTATCCTTCCTGAAACCCCGGATGCGGTTGATATTGAAGGCTGGGTCGTTGCTATCTCCATGTCGGATGTTAAAACCTTCGGACCCTACAAACCTGAAAACTCTATGTTGACGGCATGCCTGAATACAGCGGTGAAAATCTGGAACGGAAAACAGGCAGTGGAAAGCGGAAAAACCCATTTCAATGATCTGGAATTCTGCCAAGGGTTTCATCCTCTTTGCGACTGGTGCGAGATGAACAGGGATTGCCAGAAGTTCAATGGGCAAGGTATGACCGAACTTAATCCAATTTATGGTGACGAACTTGAAGGCCTGGCATCTCTCAAGGAACAAAGAGATAAAATTGAGAATGAAATTAAAGAAATAGAAAATCGAGTCAAATTTGTTTACCGTCTTCTGGATACTAACAGCTGTGGCAACTGGGTCAATACAGATAAATATAGATTTAGAGTGTCGACCGTGGCAGGACGAAAAACGCTGGATCGGATAACGTTGGAAAGAGAGCTTACTGCCTGCCTGAAAGATGAAACTGAGGGGCAGACCATCCTTCAACGCGCTGAAAAGAGCGGAAATCCATATGATCGGCTCTTTATAGGCAAAATTAACCAGCCAGTTCAATCAGCAGCATAACATTCCACCCCTCACAGGCGCACTCCAGGAAACCGGAGTGCGTCCCATTCATTCACATCAGTTCACAAGTCACACTTAAAAAAGCAAATGGAGAAATAAAGATGACACACGAATTGGGTCAACTCTCGGTTAAGGAAATGGACGCCGGTATTATTTTCAGTGGCAAGCCATCAGGCCGTATGATCAAGGGATTTGATAAGCCATGTTCCTTTACGCCGGTTCAAAATCCTGATTATCTGTTCCACGAAACGATGCGTGAAATAATTGTATGGTTCTTAAGCCCCCCTGAGCCTCTATACGTGTTCGGACCAACAGGAAGTGGTAAAACAAGCCTCATCAAACAGTTGGCGGCAAAAATAAACTATCCAGTATTTGATATCACAGGCCATAGCCGTTTGGAATTTCCGGATATGGTGGGGCATCTGAGCTTGGAAAAAGGGAAAATGACGTTTCAATACGGGCCGCTATCCCTGGCGATGAAATATGGGGGGCTGTTCCTCTTGAATGAGCTGGACCTACTTGATCCCTCAACCGCTTCGGGGCTGAATGGAATATTGGACGGAGATTCACTTTGTATCCCTGAAAATGGCGGAGAATTGATAACCCCGCACCCCATGTTCAGGTTCGCGGCTACAGCCAATACCAATGGTGGCATGGATGAGACGGGGCTTTATCAGGGGACCCTTCGGCAAAACCTGGCATTCATGGACCGCTTTTGGCTCTGTGAAGTCGATTATCCCGAGCAAGACGCGGAATGTAAGCTGCTTGAAAAAATGGCAGTTTCCCTTCCTGAATCCGTACGATTCACAATGGTTAAATTTGCCAACGAGGTCCGCAGGCTTTTCATGGGAAACGGTGACAGCCAGAACCAGTTCGGTGAAACCATAGAGGTGACGTTCTCAACGCGAACCCTCATCCGCTGGGCAAATCTTACCGTTCGATTTCAGCCGCTTGCCCGTCAGGGCGTTCAGCCTGTAACGTATGCTCTTGACCGGGCTCTGGGATTTAAGGCGACAAGGGAAACAAGGGCCATGCTTCACGAGCTGGCACAACGGATGTTTCCTGCCTCCAGTGTTCAGCCCGACAGCGCTCCTTGATATCGCAACCTTATATATAAGGTATGTTGCCGATAGCCTTCCATATTTTACCTCTATAATCACTTCCCCTGTTTTTCCATACGGACAATCAAGCTCAGATCATTACCCGCCCCCGGGTATTACATTTCACCGCATAGATATATGCCGTTATTAATTTATTGCGGATACAAAGCTCAAAAACAGGCTTTTGCATATTCCTGTTGGTAACGGCGTACTTGCTTATAAATAAATACGATAAAAAAACAAAGGAGATGACAATGAGTACGGATATTAAAGTGCTGGAGTGTATCATGGCCTTACGTTTGGATATAAACATATGGTCTGCCCGCAAAAAGCTCACCCCTTCTGATTTTGGCACGGTCAACCTGCCGCCGGAAAAGCTCGCCTCTCTTGGCAGTAAGAAAATATGCAATCCAAAGGAACTTCGAATTTTTGGAACCCTGAAAAGCCGGGCGGTATCGCTGTTGGAAAAAGCCGGAGTGCGCTTTCTCGGTGGTTGGGCCATCCCGGAAGCACGCATTCAAGATATTAACAGCGAGCTTGAATTAATCGCTCAAGATTTTATCCATGAAAAAGAAACCTTTCTGGCTCGATACGATGAGGCGGTTATGGAGTGGGTTCAGAATAATCCCGGCTGGGAATCACTTATCGCTGGTTCGACTGTAAGCGCAGATTATGTTCGCAGCCGCCTTGGGTTTAAATGGCAAATGTTTAAGGTGGTGCCGCCAAGAGGCAGCAAAAAGGCTTTAACCGCCACAGGACTGGTGGATGAAGTGGAAAATCTCGGTTCGACTCTTTTCGGTGAGATTGCCAAAACAGCATCTGATACCTGGCACCAAAGTTATGTCGGCAGAACCGAAGTTACCAGGAAAGCCCTGTCTCCCCTCCGATCTATCCACCGGAAATTAGCTGGACTGAGTTTTGTAGAACCCCGTGTGGCTCCCGTGGTTGACCTTCTTGATACGGCACTGAACAAAATTTCCAGCAAAGGCAAAATTGCAGGCGCGGAATTGGTAATGCTGCAAGGCTTGGTCAGTTTGCTCAGTGATCCTGTTGCACTGGTTGAGCATGGACAGAAAATCATTGAAGGCCAGACTGCCGATGGGATTTTGCAGGGACTACTTCGTCAATCGGTTATGCCGGTTGTTGAAGCAGCTTCTGACATGGATATCGGGGATGACATCATGACAAATATCGATGCGCTGATCCCGGCATCTCCTACGGAAACTCAACTCGATAGCTTAGGATTATGGTGACGATTATGATTTCGAAAAAAGATATCATGCGGTCATTACCGCTGTTGGCAAATGCACTTGGGAAAAGCTACGGTATAAAGGTCGAAATTGGTGGCAACGAAGCTTTTACGAATGGCTCTACCATTAGACTTCCGAGTCTGCCCGTTGAGGGTGATACAGCTTTTCTTGGTTTGGTTCGAGGCTACATCGACCACGAAGCAGCTCATATCCGGCATACTGATTTTGATTGTCTAAAACAGGCAAATACCCCTCTGGAAAAGCACGTATGGAACATCCTGGAGGACCGGCGGGTGGAAAACAAATTAACAGAACTATTCCCAGGATGTCGTCAGAATTTCAATTGGTTAATACGACATTTGTTCTTAACAAATAATCAAGAAACTCAATATAAGAATCCAGCAACAAAGATTCTGGATTGGTTGCTACTGACTGTGCGCAGTTGGGATGTTCGCCAATTACGGCCGACAGCTCAAGGCTTGGCGTTTGAAATTGATGCTACTTGGCCAGGATTGCGAAATGACATGAAGTTAACTTTATTAAAAGCCAGAGCTTTTTGTCCTGATTCAACAGCCTGTTTAATCTACGCCAGGGAGATAATATCCCTTATCAATGCGATGACACACAGGCCCTGTTCTCAGACAAATCAGAACGCTGATGACCAACCGAAGGAGGTGAATTCACAAAATGAAAACGGAGAAGCACGATCGGATGAAAACAGTTCCGATTCTTTACAACCCGCACAACAACAGGATGATGAGGAGGAGGATGAGATTGCAGATAGCATATCAAATCAAGAATATTCAACAGATGGTAAAAAAGACATTCCACAGGCACGTTCAATACGAAGCTTGAAAAATCTATTAAACGCATCGGACGCCGATCTTCCGAAAGACTTCGGAACTACATTGGCAGAATCATTGGAAAATATTGCAGAACAAGAATACAGCCAGCTTCAAGTCGCATCAATCGGTCACAAAAAATGCGGACCTTTTGATGCTGAGGCTATGGAGAATGTTCGAAAAAGTACGTCAGGAATAAGGGCTCGATTTCATGGGTTGATGCAGTCGACTAAACTGACAAGGGCAAGTCCTTCCAGAAAAGGTAAGCTATACGCACGAAATTTACATCGAGTTGTAATTGGAAATCCGCGGATTTTTCTCAACCAGGCTGAAAAGCAAGATCTCAATACAGCAGTTCACATTCTGATGGACTGCTCTGGATCTATGTATGGGTGTATTAACTTGGCTGGGCAGGTTTGTCAGGTGGTGGCCACCGCATTATTTTCTGTAGGTGTAAATGTAGGCGTCACAGCTTTTCCAGGTGATAACGAAGATGGACTTTCCGATAATACGGTGGCCCCTATCGTTGAACATGGGAAAAAGATACATTCCCGATTTAACTTATCTGCCGCTGGTACGACGCCCATGGGGGAATCGCTATGGTGGGTCCTGCAGCAAATGGTATTGTTGCGGGAAAACCGTAAAATCATTCTCATCATTACTGACGGCTCACCGGATTCTATGAAAAATACACGTCAAGCTATCAGTGCAGGTAAAAACTTAGGCATCGAATTCCATGGGCTTGGAATAAATTCGCATGAAATATGCTACCTGCTTCCAGAAAGCAGTCAGAATATCAAAGAGCTAAGTGAACTTGGCCCAGCGACATTCAAATTGTTTGGCAAGGTGCTGTCACGATAAAAAATAAGGAAAAATATGATGACTTATCCAAAATGTCCAATTTGTGAAATGGATGATCAGGTTGTTCTGGTCAAAACCTACCAAAAGATTGGTGCAGCCGTTGGCGGTGTGGCTGGAGCCGCTACTGGATATGTAGGTGCCAAGATAGGAAGAGTTACAGGTGAAATTATCGAAACCGTTATCCCTGTCGGCAACGGGCTTGGTGTGGTAGCGGGGGTACTTGCGGGAGCTATAGCAGGCTTTTTTGCTGGCTCAGCGATAGGCAGTGACGTTGGTGAACACATAGATCGGAACATTGTCAGCCGCTATAATTGTAACCGGTGCGATTATGAATTCGATGTATAAAAAAACAATTGCATGAACATGAACAGCCCCGGATACCCCGGGGCTGTTCTGTTTTAAAATGAGGTTGATATTTTCAAGCTGTGTTGGAAACGGTTGGAATGAATGTACGTTCAATAGTTGAATTTAAAAAAAATTCCGAAGGAGGGCTTATGGCATATACCCCTGAACTAAGCACAATATAATAGTGCCATTTTAAGAAGGATTACCTGGGCATTAAAGCGAGAAAGGGTCCACGAGGATAATGTCTGTGGACCCTAAGTGAATTGGTACGAATATATGGGAATAAGGCCTGAATTAATATAATTAATATAATTAATATTAATTATTGGGGGATGCCTCAACAAAATAAGACGTAGCATGCTCTAATAATATCCTCCATGTCGACTATGACGCTACGGATTTTGGGCAATAGACAAAGAAAAAAACATGAAGTTATCATGTTTTTATTTATGTGTTACCTCAGACAAGCTTAACAGCTCCCGCTTTTCAATACATTGACAAGCTAATTGGTACTCTTTGCGTAAGACGCGTTCAATATAATCCTTATTTGCTCTATCCTTATTTTCAGACATGTCGTATTGAGCAGGTAATTTTCTTTTTAAAATCTCTTTTATCGCCTCTGTTTGCGTAATGGGTTTGGGCGTAAAGTGTACCCTATCCCATAACCAGAGTCCAATAGCACGCGAGATTGGGTCTCTTTGTTCAGAAGGGGGGCTAATTATTTTATTATAACAAGCTATCATCTTTTTTGTTTGCGCATTTTGTTTTATCATTTCTAACAAAAAATCTTTATTTTTTTCGCTTTGCAACATTTCATCTGAGATGGAACTTATAAAAGTAATTTTATTCTGATAAATGTGATCAGCTTCTATTGTGCACTCTATTGTTTGCAATACAAAGTTTTTTGTGAATGATTTTGATTTGACGTTTATCCGAAACAGTATCTTCGCCGTGTTAGGATTTCCAACTGATACGACTTTTCCATTCTGAGCTACAGCTATCCCTGACAGCACATTATTTTTTATATTATTAAAAGATACGGATTTATCTCTGGGGTCTATATATACAAGCAGGTTATGCTTTGATCTATTGTTATACTCAGCGAACTTATTTTCATACAAATATTCAGTTATGATGGCATTATTTCTATTCATTGGAGCTTTTTTTAAAAAGCTCTCTACCGCTGGAAAATCAATTTTATCCCCCATAGATAAGCATAAATTAAGAAGTTTATCTGAATTCGGCTCTGCTATTAATAAATCCCAAGCATAGTATCCGTAATCATAGGTAATTTCATGCAGTATTTTTATTACATTCTTTTCAGGTTGAGTAGCCTTATTCAAGACATTCCGGCAATTTATTAAGGTTTCGTCAGAAATTCGAAAATCTCTAAAACTGTCTTCAGGCCGTGGGTTATTTTCGTTATGGTAAACAATAATGCCAGCAGCCAAATCGACCAAGAAGCCATTTGGCACTAATGAGTTCCTTATGATTTGTAGGTAGGACTGTGATGACCATTGTTCAATGAACCTTAAATACCACTCCAATATTTCTACAAGCGATAATCTACGCCTGAACATATCCTTATCCGCTTTTGGCCATGAACACTTTATAAGATACTGCTTATCATGAGCAGGGACCCACTCATATGTCTTGAAATACTTAGACTTTCTGTGAAAATGTCGTTTGCTGTATTCATATAACCAGAAAATATTCCATGCCTGTTTTTTAAGGACTTCATCGTTCATATTCTAACTCCAATCGTTCTCTAAAAATTAAGATTAAAAAAATTCATGCCCACACCCCCGAACGTTTTGCAACCTTTATAAGTCTTTGAGACATTTAAAATATACCTATCCAACAGGAAATAGAAAGTGAAACCTGATAACTTTGAAGCTCTCGATGGTGTCAGGAAAAAATTACAATACTAATCCAAATATAATGATTTACGGGTGTTTCAGCTTCTAATATCCGTTTTTTCCTGACACCTTTATTATAATTCAAACGAGCTGGTGTCTCAGAATTTTCCCAGAGGTAAGGAGTCCTGAAATTATTTACATTTTCCCTTCACTTTTTCAACAAAACTAAAATTTAGTGTTTCGCTTTAACTTTTTGAACATTTTATAAAAAAGTTCTTGACTTGGCCTCGCAAATGCGCGGCCGCGCGTTGGCGGTCTCCAAGGAAAAATCAAATTTTCATTGGAGGTTAAATCATGCGCACTTCTTACTATGCATTCCAACTGCTGACGGAATGGATTTCATTTCTTTGGGCCGGCTTGCCGGCCAAACTCAGGCCTACGATGCTGGAACTCTTATTCGGCACCATGATTTCCAGAACCGGACATATCACGGATGCCTTTCTGAGCATCAAGAGCAAACGGACATGGACAACGTATTTCAAAGCAATCCAGAAAGGCAGATTCTCATGGTTGAAACTGGTACAGCGATAGGTTCAACTGCTGCTCAAACTGTTCGGGAACCAGTTGACGCTGGTGCTGGATGATTTCATCGCTGTCCGTGCATCAAAAAAAGCGCCTTCAGTTGCCTTTCATAACGATCATGCAAAAAGAGCCAACAGACCCAAATTCTTATGGGGACAACTGAGGGTCAGTCTCGGGATCATCTGCTTTCGCAAAGGCAAAGTTGCTTCCTTGCCCTTGATGATGAGGCTTATCCGAACAAAAGGAAATACTTTCAAGCTTCAATCGGCCGAGATGATGCTGCAGTTGCTTTTCAAATGGCTTCCATGTCCCGCCCGGGCCAGACTCCTCGTAGATGCCTGGTACATGAAAAAAAGTCTGCTGCTACCTCTGATTGCAAAATCGGTGACCGTTATCGGTCAGGTCCGATGAGATACAGCCTTATTCGCCCTGCCCGACCACTCTGGTTATCACAATGGCAGATCCCCAAAAATACAGAGAAAAGCTCCCCCTGTCAAAAAACATGGACACTTTTCCGTGCATCCAAAAGTCACTGAAAGCCTATGGAAAAAGAGGCTTTTCCAGTATTACAGCCTGACAGCTGTGGCTCGGTTTCTCAAAGGGCACAGGGGCAGAGCCGTATGATGTCGTTTCCAGCAGGACAACGGAAAATGGACCCGCTGGCATCTGCTTTTATCAACAGATGCTTCCATGAAGGCCGAAACGGTTATCAGATTGTATGCTTACCGGTGGAACACCGAATCCATGTTCAACGAACTCAAACATCTGTTTGGCCTTCAGCAGGCATGGCAGCAATCCCGACAGCCACTGGCCCGATGGACAACCATTTTGTCTCTGGCATATGCACTGCCCCGGTTGTTGGCATTATGGCTCACAGACAAAGAGGGAAAAGAGATTTTTCCCATTGCGTGGCGCAAACATCTTCCGATTTCAGCCGGATGGATGGCCAAAGCCATCGATTTATATTTTCGAGGTTTTCCGGTCCGCAGTCTCTGGGACCGGAAATGCCAAAAAATGAAGCCGCCGGAAGAGGATATCGAGCCTGTTTTTCGCGAGCCGCATAGAAAAAAGCTCAAACCCATTAGAATCGAACCGTTTCGTAACCTGCTGTGTCTGCGGGAAGAGTGAGTTGCGCCCTGAATCCCGGTGGGCAACGGCTTAGCAGGCTCTACACTTTAGTCAACAAAATAGATGGGATAATTGCGAAACGATTATGTGAAATACGGCCGACATGGGCTCAATTGTAATTGCTTAATACACGATAAATATATTTTTACTATTTGATAATATTGATTTTATTACTCATAAAAGTTTCGAAAATATCTGTCCTTACGTTAACCGGCTAAGCCGTATATTATCGAATCATCAGAATACATATACGGCTAAGAACCATGAGGTTTCTTTGGTCAGCATGTTTCAGTTTAAACAAATAAATTTAAGGTAAGGTAAGGTAAGGAGAATTTTATGGAAAATTTACAATTGTTAGATCAATTGGCGCAAGAATTGCCAATTTGCTTCACGCGCAAGAACGTCTGTTCACATCTTGGAGGATTAATGGCTCCGGGAACCCTCGCTAATCTTGACAGTAAGGGACTCGGTTGTTCTGGACGGAAATTAATCGGAGGCAAAGTGGTGTATTCCAAAGCAGAGTTTTTAAAATGGCTTGAAAGCAGAATGTTTAACAAAAATTAGGAGGTGTTACATGAAGAATAATAAAAATTATGATGATTTAGACATATTTGATTTTGATAAGATCGATAAAAATGACAAACCCGCTGAGCTTATTCCTGCAACAGAATCTATTCCCTCAGAAAAGATTAAGAAATTTATTGAGGAAAACATTCCTTTAGAGTTCATTGCCGATCGCGAAATTCAAATAGAATATCAAAGCAAAGCAGTGGAATTTAATTGTTGCACAATGATTGCAACGGTTAAACCGGAAACTTTTCGTATTAGATTTTTAAAATAAATTATAAAAATACCATAAGGTGTTCAAACATATGAACACCTTATGGTTGAAAGGATAAAATATTATGGATAATTTTTTTGATTCTGAACGACCTGTTCAAAAAATAAGATACGCCTTGGGTGATGGTAAAAGAATCGTAGGGGGTAAAGTTTCCTCTCAAGTTGCACCTCCCCAAACAAAAAGCGACATGGCGGCCATGATTAAGGATTCAATCTCGAACTTTTCAAATACATCTTCAGGGTTTCCTGGTTCCGTGCATGAGAGATGTCAGCCGCAAAATAATACAGTTATTTCAAAGCCCCTTATTTGGCAGCCGATACTACCATTTGTGAAAAATACATTCCCTCTATTTCCGTTGAACATGCTTCCACCTGAATTTAAGCGATTTTGTCAAGAAGGTAGTGAAGAGCTGGAAGTTCCGCAAGAGCAAATTTTTGCAACTGCCCTGGCTACATTTTTTTGCGCTTCTCAAGGAGCGTTAGAGGTAAAAAGAAAAAAACGATATAAGGTACCCGTGTCAGCGTGCATTGTGATGTCGATAGTTTCGGGTGGAAAAAAAACACCAACATACAGTCTTTGCATAGAACAACTAAAAAAATGGAAGCATGAAAATCCAGAGAGTCATTTGGATTTGATTGACGATGTGACACCCGAGGCCTTTGTAACGGCTCTATCTAAGGGGCCTGTTGGTTTAATGATGGACGAGGGAGCACGTTTTGAACAGTTGATTTGTGATACCAAGAAAAACGATATCATTCTCAAGGCCTTAGGTGGTTCGTCAATAACCGTTCGGCGTGAAACCAAAGACAATATTGTGGTTGAGAAACCAGTTGCAAACGCACTTATAATGCTTCAGCCCGAACGGCTTAAAAATATTGCGACGAAATACAACAGTAAAGAATATGGCGTCATGGCTCGGGCTTTATTGGTGGGAATTGAACCGAATATGTTCCTCGCGCAAAGTGACTATGTTATTTCTGAAAAATCTGAGGAATGGTATCGAAAGACAGTATTTCGTTTAGCAAATATGGGGCAAAACGTTGCTGTTGGAACTCAGGACATCACCACCCTAAACTTGAGCAGTGAAGCCCTAAATTTTTGGAGAAATGAATCTGCTTGTTTTAACAATGAAAAACAAAGCGGCAGATTTCTGGAAGATTTCAAAGAATGGGCATCAAAGGCACCAAGCCACTTGTTGAGTTTAGCGGGGCTTCTACATGTAATTAAAAATGAAGATCCTCATTGCAAGACGATTTCTTCAGAGACAATGCAGCAAGGTATTCATTTAATAGGATTTTTTGCAAAAAATATGATTTGCCAATACGATACGATTGGTCCCAATCCCGAAGTCGAGTGCGCCCTGTCCATCTTGAATAAAATAAGAGATAAATATTGTTTGTCTCCATTTCCAATGGTCAACCTTACCAAGTCCATGCAGAGACGTTATAAGGCTACCGACATACGTCAGGCGTTAGAGATCCTTCAGCATCGAAACTACATCATGATATTCTCAAGTTTTCGCACGGGCAAATCGGGTCATCCTTATTCTGATCTAATTTATGTTAATCCAGCCCTCAAGACTTTTGTTTAGTATAGAATTATGATGATCCCCCTATTATTTATCGGTTGGGGGATCATCATCCAGTATACAATACCCAAATCGATACAAATTTTAACAAAGATTCAACATTGCAGATAAAGGCAATTATAAATTCTTCTACACTAATTCCGACAACTATATTATACAGAAAAACAAATGGTTACACATCAAAAACCTCTTAGCAGCAAAGGCCTATTCAAAGGCGCTGAAGTAGGTATATAGTAATATATTTATATTAGCATTAATATCCTCAAATCAAATCTAAGTATATTAAAACATTAAACAATTATCTAATATTAAACATATAATAGAACCTATTTAATATAACTATGACAAGATAACATAATCAAATTAAGTCATTAATTATTTCTACATACTATAACGACAAGGAAGTAAAATGTTATGAGAACAATCATCAATGATGACCAATATCTTCACTACACCATCAACAATTTCAATAAAAATGAGCAGGGCAGTTATAAAGAAATCCTTGAACCCATAGATAACCTCTTAAAGACTATGATCAACAAACATAATAAGGTTCTATTTATCCGTTTTGATTTAACATATCCTCAATATGGCAACTTTTCTAATAACAACGAGCTTCTTTCCAGATTCATAGAAACGTTAACAGTTTATTGGAAACGAAAAAAAATAGACCCCCTCTATTTATGGGTCAGAGAGCAAGCAACATCTGATAATCATCATTACCACTTTATGCTTCTTCTCAACGGTAACCTGATACAGAACCCATTTCGTGTCTTTGAAAAAGCAGAAGAGTTATGGGGAAGATGCTTAGGCGTGGTTGGGAAAGGGCTTGTTCATAAAGGGATCGATCTCATGATCAGAAGGAATACCCCTGAATTCGAACAACAACGTCAGGATTGTTTTAAGCATGCCAGTTATTTAGCGAAGGTATACAGTAAAGGAAGCGCACCTCCCGGGGTGAGGGGAATGGGCATGTCTAACCTGTAAAATTTTGTCTATTCGAGATAAACATCATGGATATATAACCTCATGTAACCGCGGATGTATGGTCATCCAATAACAAATCATTGGTGACGCGGGCATTGGATTCATTAATCACGATTCCTTCGTCACCTATGCTGCCAATTTTGAATCAAACGGGATGCCCGGCCATTATATCAGACATATTGTGCGACAATTATCTTGACCGGTTAAGGACAATCGGGTCAAGAGGCGGTAAAAAGTCTCTGAGATATTTTTACGGCAGTCATTACAGATCAAAAATACGGCGTGCTCGGAATTTTTCGAAGATTTTTAATCCTGGAATCAATTCCCCCAATTCACATCCGCCCCAAAGTTCTTGTTGGTTTTTCTTCTCCGCTGAATTATGAATATCCCCATGAAAAAGAAAATAGCCTGCACTATACTGACGATCTTAATCATTCTCATCGGATTATATGATTTGAAATTATGGGATTGCTGGTGTTCGTCAGGCTGGCTTTTCGATTGACGTGGCGCTTGACTTGAATGACTTCCGTAGGGTTTCCTTCTTTTTCAAAGACAACGTCATCTAACGATTCGATTGTAACCGCTATGTCGGGGTCTGACTTCAAACGCTTCAGAGACTACAGCAATGCAAGACGACACTGATAGATATACCCAAGCAGAGATGCCGTTGCTGAATATTGTGATCTATCTTGAATAGAAATCCCTCCGTCCGAGTTACAAAATATTCCGCAAGGGATGGAGAATTGAGGTTTCCGATGTCAATGCCTTGCTCCTCCCATACCGACAATTTCCATCAGCTTCCCGTAGCTGGTCACCACGTCATACTTGACGTGTTCTGGATCAATCTTGCGGTTGATCTCTGCGAAGAACTTGCGGGCGCATTCGATTTTCGTATGCTCGATGGCCCTCAGTTCCATGCTGGACATGGAGCCTTTGGTCTCGGCGACGAAATAGATGTGTTTGATCGAGCCTTCTTTAAAAGAAATGGCCCAGTCCGGGTTGTAGTCGCCGACGGGAGTAGGAATCAGAAAGCCTCTGGGGAGCTTTGCATAAACGACCACCTCGGTGCTGGTGTCCAGCTCTTTCACGAACTCCCTTTCAACCTTGGAGTCGGTAATCACGTAATCGTAGATATGGTGCTTCAGCTTCTCGCTGGCTTTGGTGAAGTCCTGCTTACTTTGTCCGGCCGTGAAGATATCGATATCATGGGTCTCGGCGATATTGTCGTAGCTCAGCCGTTCAATGATGATCGTGGCCTTCTGCTCATTGATCAGTCGCGACCCCTCAGCAATGAAGTGCTCGGGGTTCTGTTTGAATTGCTTGAAAACTGCGGGTTGAACGTTGCTCAATATATCAGCGATTGTTTTCCGAGTGAGCTGGGTGTTTTCGGCGATCTTTCCGAGCAGGTCGTAGGTGACCATCGTATGAATCGAGGCGTTATATTCTTCCGTAGCGGTTTCACGAACTTCGAATGACTGACCCGCCTTTACTTGATCGTAGGTTGCCTGAGAGACCTGTTCGCCACCCTGGATAGTGTACTGCAGAGGAGTAACCCGGAGCTCCTTGTCGAGCGTCCGGATGCAGTTCTGTATGAGTTCGCTTGACTCAAACTCAACGCGGTACACGGCCTTCTGGTTGATACGGTCCCACAGTGCCTTAAACTCTTTCTTCTCGAAGTTAGCATTCAGCGGGTTGGTCTTCGGTTTACGGTCATCACCCACGTCGGGCAACTGGGATTCGCTGAAGACGCTGTCGATCAGCCCGAAAATCTGTTCCGCATGAGGAGCAAGCTCAGGAGGGAGCGCCGCCAGGGTTCCATCGGCTTTTGCCCGGTGATAGGTCTCGGCAACCTGGTCCGTGGCATCATCCGTATAATCGTTCTTAAGCAGATATTTGTAGATCTGTTTGGCCATGACCGGAGTGATTTCCAATGTTCCGGTTTCAGTGGTAATGACCTTCCCTGTGAAGTAGGCTTCGTCCGCCTTGCGGGGGCGAGCCGACAGCGAGTCACTGATTTCACGCTGCAGGTTGGCTACAAAGTCCTTATAACTTTCGCTGGCCACAACGGTCAGGATATTCACATCGTGAACTGTGGCCGGGTGATCCATGCGGTCGCCGTGCTGGTTGACGCTAATCCGCAAGCCCCGGCCAACTTCCTGGCGGCGCGAGATCGTGTTGTCGCTATGCTTGAGCATGCACATGACGAAGACATTGGGGTTGTCCCAACCTTCACGAAGAGCCGAGTGAGAAAAAATAAAACGGACCGGCTCTTCGAAGGATAAAAGCCGCTCTTTGTCCTTCAATATCAGATCATATGCATCGACATCATCCGAGAGTCCCGCCTCTTCACCCCGTGTCTTAAAACTTGGATCAGTGAGCTTCTTCGTTTTCTTGTCGATGGCGAAGTAACCGTTGTGCGTCCGGCCAACCCGAATATCGGTCAGGTATTTGCGGTAATCCTCGTTATCGAGTGCGAGCTCCCCTAAATATTCAGACTTGAGCTGTTCGTACTCCTCCTCAAAAATACGGGCATATTCTCCCTGATCATCCGCCTGACTGTAATCGCGATATTTGGCGACTTCATCGATGAAGAAAAGTGACAGCACCTTGATGTTTTGAGCGAAGAGGCGCTGCTCCTTCTCAAGGTGCGCTTTGATGGCTTCACGAATTTGAATCCGCCGCATCGTCAATTCGGTTACGTCTCCGGTCGCATCACCCGCAGACAGAACGTGGCCATTGGTAAATTCGACCGTGTCGTTATTGGCATCGATTTGGGCAATGACGAAGCCGCGATATTGATCGAGCTCATTCGATTCAACGAACAGGTCCTTGCCGCGTTCCAGGCGTTTCACAATGCGCTTAATCCCATTTCCCTGGCGCACCTCCAGTTCAATGCGGGCGACCGGTGCCTTCTTGGAAATCTCGATGGATTCCAGATAGAGGTAGGCATTGGTCCCGGCCAGGCCTTTCACGGAAATGCCGCGCACCGCAATCTTTTTCACCAGCTTCTGGTTATAGGCGTCCAGAGCATCGAGGCGGTGAATCTTGTTGTGGGTGGTGCGATGAGTCGCCGAATAGCGCAGGATCATCAGCGGTTTGAACTTGGAGAGCGCCTCCAGGGTTTTTGCGCCTTCCATTTTCTGTGGCTCATCCAGAATCAGAATGGGGCGGTTGCTGCTGATCACATCAATGGGTCGGCGTGACTGGAAATCGTCCAGTTCATCATAGATGCGGCGGTTGTCCTTGCCCGTGGCATTGAACGCCTGGATATTGATAACCATGACATTGATGCCTGCATCCGACGCAAAGCTCTCCAGGTGGTGAAGTTGCTTAGAGTTGTAGATAAAGAACCGGGCTTTTTTGCTGTAGCTCTCCGTAAAGTGCTCGGCGGTAATTTCCAGCGATTTAAGCACGCCTTCGCGAATGGCGATACTGGGGACCACCACGATAAACTTGGACCAGCCGTAGCGCTTGTTCATCTCGAAGATGCTCTTGACGTAGCAGTAGGTCTTGCCGGTACCGGTCTCCATCTCGACGTCGAGGTTGACCTTGCAGCCAGCGCTCACCACCAGCTTGTCCGACAACGGGAGGTTCTGCCGACGCTGCACGGCGTGGATATTTTCAAGAAGCTGGCCATCGGTCAGTTGAACATCGGCGTTCTTGAAGCCGGATTGTTCAAAAGGGAGACGCCCTCTCCCGGGGTCAATCCGATAGGTAATTCCGGAGGTATTCACCTGACCGGCGAAGCAGTCAACGACCGATTCAACCGCGCTGGTCTGATAGGGCTGGATCTTAAACTTCAGTTTCATGCCATGCCCCCCCTTAAATGGACTTCACATCAGTGCCCGGAGACATCTGCTTGAAAATCTGCTCCACGTTGATCTTGACGGCGTCGGACACGAAACCGTTATCCCGGAAGACCACGCGCAAAGGCTCGAACCCGGCCAGTTCCTTGACCAAGTCCTCGTTCACGCCGGTATCGAAGCAGGCGACCAGGGCGTTTTCATCGACAAAGAAAACGGTCTTGCCCTGAATGGTTTCCTTGCGAATAAGCAGCGACAGATCCACGCCCCAGTCCAGCAGTACCTGGAAGAGCAGGTCTTCGGACTTGCGGTCCGGTTTGATGTTGTCGGTGAATATTTTCAGCTGGTTCTGTTCGATGGCGTCCGGCGCGTAGTAGACGTCGGCCATGTTTGATGAATCGACTTTAAGCACACGAAAGCCGATGTCCTTGTTCCAGCCCTCGTGGCATTCATCTTTCAGAGTTTTCTTGCCTGCTCGACGGATGCGTTCCTTGCTAATTTCAGCGATGGTTTTATATCCTGCCTTGAATGCCTCAGACTTTTCGTCGCACGGCTCGGGCAGCTGCACCATGATGAATTTACGGTTGCCGCCGTCTTCGGCATTTAACTGCATCACCGCGTGGGCAGTAGTAGACGAACCGGCAAAGAAGTCGAGGATGACGCCATCTGCGCCAGTGTTAGCAATAAATATTGCCCGAGAAAGCAAACTCACCGGTTTTGGTCCGTCGAAATAGCCTCTGTCATCAAAAAGTTTTTTAAGCTCCTGACGGCCGACTTGGTTATGTCCAACATCGGTGTGCTTCCATATTGTTACCGGAACCACCCCATCTTTGACCTCAGATAGAAAGCGCTTTATAGACGGGACATTGTCTCCATTTTCGCCAAACCAGATGCGGTTATCTTCAACTAATTCAGCAAACCTCTCCTTTGAAACACGCCAGCAAGCCCCATGAGGTGGGTTAACTGTTCTGCCAGACGGTGTAGTTATTGGATAATCATAATTAGCAGAATATGATTTTACGGAAAGATCACTTGATTTCCAATTACCTCTATGGTCATTGTCACGGTTTGAATATCTACTGTTTTGTTCATCTGACCGAGGCAAGGGTTGAGGCCGCCATGTGTTTTTATCCTTGGCATATATGAGAACATGATCGTGTGTGTCGCTTAACCATTTAGCGTCATTGGATGGAGCATATTTCTTTTCCCAAATGACATTTGCTACAAAATTATCTGCACCGAACACCTCATCAGCGGCCTTTCTTAAATTATGCACCTCCCCATCATCAATACTTATGAAAATCACCCCGTCGTCTCGTAATAGATTCCTCGCCAGCTTCAACCTTGGATAGATCATCGAAAGCCAATCCGAGTGAAACCTCCCATTGGCCTCTGTATTCGCCACCAACCGATTGCCTTCCTCATCCTTCTGATTTGATCGTTTCAGAAACTCTTCCGCGTTTTCTGCAAAGTCGTCTTCATAGATAAAGTCATTGCCCGTGTTGTAAGGCGGGTCAATGTAGATCATCTTGACCATGCCGAGGTAGGTCTCCTGAAGCAGCTTCAACGCCTCCAGGTTGTCGCCCTCGATAAACAGATTCTTCGTGGTATCAAAGTCCACACTCTCTTCCCGGCAGGGGCGCAGGGTCTTGGCGATGGGCGCATTGGCGGTGAGCAGGGCTTCCCGCTTGCCCGGCCAGTTGAGGTGGTAACGCTCCTGTGGACCTTCCACGATGGACTCGGACAACTCCTGCCGCAGCTGGTCGAAATCGACCGCAAGCCTCAGCTTGCCGTCTTCGCTCTGGGCCTCGGTCACGCAGTCGGGAAAGATCTCGCGGATACGGGCGATGTTTTCCTGGGTCAGGTTCGGGGAGTGCATTTTCATCTTTTCCATATCAATTCTCATCCTTCTGTTCGGGCAGTTTCCCGGATTGCTTTTCAAGCTTCTTTTCCTCGGATTTCACCCGACGTTCCAACTTCTTTATGTCCTCTTCCGGCGGGAGCTTTTCGGGTTTGATGCCACGCTGGCCGAGCATATCGCGCACACTGACGTTATTTTGAATATGCTCGCTGGTTATCGCATGTTCGCCCTGCAAGTCCTCTTGCTGGACATTGTGGTTGGTCATCTCGGTCGCCAGATTTTTTGCGGCTATGGTCAGGGTCGGCAGGAAGTCAGCCAGCGGGCGTGTTTTGGTGATTCCGTACAGGTCCTTCATAACCTGAGTGGTATGGCCGCCAAAGAGTGCGGCATCGCCCTTGGAACGAATCCGGCCGAAACCGGCGTCATCCACACCACGCTCATAGATGTTCTGTGAAAGGGTCTTTTCCGACTCCCGCAGCCGTTCACGGACATCCAGCCGGGCCTGCAGGCGCATCCGGTCTTCGATCAGCTCCTGTTTGCGGGTCTGAATGGCAAAGTAGCTCTGGGCAAAGGCGATGGGCTCCTTGCGCGGATCGCCGTTCTGGGCGATGAGGTAGCAGGCGTAACGGGTGAGTATGAAATCATCGATGGCACGCTCGGCCCCGCTGCCCAGCCTGACCATTTTCGTGACGCCACGAAAATGGTTGTCCGGAGCGTAACCTGTTGTTTCACAAGATTCTATGGCCCGCTTAATGGCAGTCTGGAAGTTTTCCCAACGGGCGTAGCCAAGCGGCTCCATAAGGTCCCGGGCGAACCAGAATTCCACATTTTCATCGGGTATACGCTGGCTGAGTGCGTCAAAGTGGTTCTTCAGTTGCTGAATAGCGTCTGATTTCATGCGGTCAATCCTTCAAGTTCTTGTTTCAGGTCACGCAACTCGGCATTGATTGCGACTTTGCGGTTAAATTGCTTCTCTTTCCGAAGACGGGCTTCGCATTTCTCCAGCTCGCGCTTCCGGGAACGGATTAGCTCCATTCTTTCCACCCGGGCCTGAAAGTTTTCTCCCTGGCGGGCCGGATGTGGCATCAGGGGCGTCAGCAGGTGGGCGTACAGAGCTTCGAGGTCAAACACCATCGGCAGGGGTTTGCGTGGCGTATCATTTGAAAACCAGCCGCTTTTAAAGTATTCGCTGATGACCCACTTGGCCGAATCAGCTTCGCTTGGCCTCTTGAAAGCGGCGATGGACATGATTTTCCCGTCATTGCGCAGCTCAAAGAGGATCGGGAAAGGAATCGCCTGGTCGATGCAGCGCAGCACCTCTGTTTTCAGCTCGCCCCCCTTAAGGGAAATGCTGAATACCTGAATTTCCGGTACAGATTGCGTTCCCTTGATGTTGACGGTTTCCGGAGCAAGTTTAAATTGCCAGACAATCTGTTCCACCTGCCGGACAAAAAGCTCCTTGACCGCAGTGCTGGGGCTCCCGTGCTCATAGATTTTGTTCTTGGGCAGCACGCGTCCGAAGGCGGCGTTCTTTGGATAGTCGAAGAGCACGGCTGTCATCCTTCCCCCTGTACAACAAGAAAGGCGACGAGCTCAAAATCGTCGAGTCCGGCGATTGTGTTTACCAGGGCCGTGGTTTTGCCGCCCGAGAACAGGCTTTCGAGGTCCTTTTCCTCCTTGACGTCGATCATAGAACGGATGGCAGTGCTTAGCAGGTCGGAACAGGCTTTCATGTCGCGGCCTTCATCAGTTAGCTGATTGAACAAGCGACATACGGCCTGAATGGGTTCTCCCTGACCCTTGCAGCTGGAGCGCACCAGGTCGAGCAGTGATTTGACCTCGGTGTGGTTGGCGATAACCTTCCCATCGCCTGCGATATAGATCAAATAGTAGGGATGCAGCCGGTTCTGCTGGTTAATGTTGACGCCATGGTTGAGGTTGCGCAGTGCGAAGATGACGCCGGAGTGCAATCCCACTTCAGGCCTGGCGGGGACAACCGCATGCATGCCATTGGGCATGTTGGCAAGGTCACCATTGGTTTTGACATAGTTCAGCAGATCCATGCGAAAGTCATTCAGACCAAGATCGGTGATGGACACACCTGTTTTAAGGTCTTCCAGTTCGATCACCTCTTCCTGCATACGCCGGAGTTGCTCTTTCCGATACGAAATTTCGTTGCTTTTTGCCGTGAGGACGTTGTCGTCGCCGGTGGCCGTCACGTCGGCAATGACCATCCGGTTTTCGACCCGTTCCTTGAGATTGATGTATTCATCCAGAGAAATATCGGGCCAGTAGTTGACAAGCTGTATGGTCTTATTGATGGAGCCGATACGGTCGATCCGACCGAATCGCTGAATGATGCGGACCGGGTTCCAGTGGATGTCATAGTTGACCAGGTAATCGCAGTCCTGAAGGTTCTGCCCTTCGGAGATACAGTCGGTGCCGATCAGCAGGTCCAATTCAGCTGGTTCATTTGGCAGCACCTGAGCCTTCTCTTTGGCGCGAGGAGAGAAAAGCGTCAACAGCGACTGGAAATCATAGTTCTTCTTGAGGGTTGATTTCGGCGCATCCTTGCCGGTTACTTTTCCGGTGTGCAGCCCCTGTGTTGCCAGTAGGGTATCCGCCAGGTTGTTGTAAAGGTAATTGGCCGTGTCGGCAAACGCTGTGAAAATAAGGACTTTTTTGTTGCCGTCATTGATGGGATTTTCAATCTTTCTGAGGATCAGGGCTTTCAGGTGTTGCAGCTTGGCATCGTCCTCGGGGGTGACTTTTGCCATGGAGCTTAGCAAGGCGTTAATAACTTCCAGATCAACCTTCAGGTCATGTTCCCATGAGGGAAGATCCATGTCGACCAGGTTGATTTTGACCTTACCGCCGATTTCTGCGTCCTCCAAAACGGGGATGTCATCTTCCTCGGCTTCAAGATTTGCCAAGCTACCGGTCCAGTCGGAAATGCTGTCAGCACGGCCTGCGACCTTGAATGAATCAATTTTATTCAGGGTGCGGGTGTGGTTGTTATGCAGACTTTGCAGCGTAAGCCGAAAGGCTTCGACCGAGCTTTCCAGGCGTTTGAGCAGATTGGTCGTCATCAATGCCTGCAGACTTCGTTCGCGGTCTGCCTGCTTGAGCTTTCCTTTGCCGCCTTCCACCTGCGTGTCGTACAGGTCTTCATACTTTTTGAGACGACTGGGAAGGATGTAGCTGATCGGGGCGTAGACGGCCAGTTTAAGCAGCGAGAGCTGTTCGAATATTTCATTGAAGCTCATGACATCCGTGCGCCCGGTCAGTGGAGAATGAAACGACAGGGGTTTGCGGCGCTCGGGAAACTGGCCTATGTCACTGGTGTCGTAAAAGGTCTGGATATGCTTTCGCGAACGGGCGATGGTAACGCTATCCAGCAACTCAAAGAAGTCAAAATCAAGGGAATCCAAGATAGCTCGCGCCGTACGATCCTCCGGGGCCAGCTTTGACCACTGATTGAATACCGTCTGGGCGTTGCGGAAGATTTCTTCTACTGTTCTGCCCGTGCGCAGCTTCTTGCTGAGATTTTCGGAGTCGCCTTCGTAGGCCAGGGCCAGTTGATTGCGAAGGTCATTGAATCGATTGTTGACCGGAGTGGCAGACAGCATCAGGACCTTGGTTTTAACGCCCTGGCGGACGACCTGGTTCATCAGCTTCTGATATCGGGTTTCTCGGTCTTTAACGGCATCGTTATTGCGGAAGTTATGGGATTCATCGATGACGACCAGATCATAGTTGCCCCAATTGATCCGATTCAGAGGAATGCCAAACGACTCACCCGAGGTGCGGGAAAGGTCGGTGTGACACAGCACATCGTAATTGAAGCGATCCTTGGAGAAGATATTGGTCGTCAGGTTGCTGTTGTAGTTTAACCAGTTGTCCGCGAGTTTTTTGGGGCACAGAACAAGCACTGACCGATTGCGCAGTTCGTAATATTTCACAACGGCCAGCGCCGTGAAGGTTTTACCAAGACCAACGCTATCCGCCAGGATGCAGCCGTTGTATGTTTCCAGCTTATTGATAATGCCTATGGCGGCATCGCGCTGAAAATTGAAAAGTTTGTTCCAGACCAGTGTGTCCTGGTAGCCCGTGCGGTCGTTGGGTAACACGTCTTCATCGATATCATTGAGGAAATCGCTGAAAATATTGTAGAGCATCAGGAAGTAGATGCGTTCGGGCGAATTTTCCTGATAGACCGATGCGATATGATCACAGATCGCGGCGGTGACATCTTCGAGCTTGCCCGGATCGTTCCAGATTTGGTCAAAAAGCTGAAGGTAGGTCGAGGTAAAGGCAGCTTCATCTACGCGGTTAACGATATTGGAAACGGCATCTCCTTGTTGATATCCCAAATCCACGGCGGTGAAGCCGTGCAGAGGCATATAGGCAACGTCCTGCTCTGGCCCCTGAACACAGGCAAACTGCTGCATCGGGGACTTGGTTTTGTTAGAACGAAATTTGGCTTTGCGGCGCATCCATTCGGCGCACTCGCGGGCAATGGCTCGCTGGGTGAGTTTGTTGCGAAGCTGAATCTCAAATTCTGACCCATAGAGGCTACGTTCGCGGTTGGCTTTGGGGATAAAAAACTCTCGACGCTCTTTTCTGAGCTTATCGGTAACTTCATTGGGAACGAAGGTCGGTGCTGTGAAAATGAATTCCAACGATTCAATCTTCGCGAGCTCGGACTTTAAGGCTTCATAGGCATAGATTGAAAAGCACGATGCCGCAATTTTCAGTTTGGCTTTGGGGTGGATGGAAGCCTTCAGATCGTCGCCCAGCAAAGAGTTGATGTTGTCGATGATCTTCATTTATCCGAATCCTTTTTGTTACGATCCGCTTCATCTTTCTTGAACTTCGAAAGACGCCCCATGCGATGGGCGGGCATGGCGTGCTTATCGATCCAGCGGTAAACGGTGTCACTGCTGCTGACCCCGAGGTGCCTGTCTATTGCGTCTACTGATAACCAAGGGCCTTCCATCTCGGCCATATCTTTAGCTCCTCATGGGCGATTGGGTTTATAGCCATGTCAGAGGCGAAAACGGGGATGCCGGGCGCAGCTTCTCCAACTTAAAACATCTTCCATGTATATTTTGGCAGTTGCCGATTGTCAAACGCTTTCGTCCGGATAAGACCTCTAAAATAGTAAATCCAGGCGGGCAAATCGAATGTTCAGCCTTTGCCGCAACCATCACCCGCTGATACATACTGAGCCCGTCAGGGCGGAAGCCTTCCAACCGGTCGATTGGAGTCAGGTCGCGTAGCGGGTCGGTGAAGGTTACCAACTCGCCCTGGATCAGGTCCCAGTCACCTGAGGGGCGCTCGAAACGTAGGCCGTCGGTCTGGCGCTGTGTCTGTAGGCTATGGGATCGCCGGTGTCGTGAGCCAAGATGAGACTATCCGGTACCTCCAGAGTCGGGAATCCTGCTGAGAGATGGTGGTGCCCGCCCCATACGGTGGCCGGTTCGATGCTTTGAGGCTGGACGCAGAAGCGTTCGTGGTTCCAGTATCCCAGTTTCAGTGTGCCGTAGACGAACGGCCGGAGGATGACTGCCGGGCTGTCTTCTGGTATTTTGTTCAGCTTTGAGGGTTCTCCAATGTTCACGCTTTCACTCCTTCGGGCAGGGTCCCTTTGCGTTTCTGGGCAATGAAGCGCGCTGTTGCTGACGCTCGCACATTCTCGTGACGGCGGATGGTGAGGATGGTCATGGGCTGCACCTCAAGCTCGTGCCAGCCCTTTTAAAATTATGCGATGTCTGTTTCATATCTGTCATTATTCCGGTATCTATCCAATTGTGAACATTGGCAAGTTATGTCAACAGGTATGCAATTTCATATTACCGGAAAAAAGTTGGAAAAAGATATTCTCCCTTGCAAATTACTCATCTTATTTATATTCTCCCTATCGAGAGAAATAACAGCACCTCAGCTCTACAAGATTTTATCCATTATCCCAGTTCATTTGATCTCGAAATATTTTCTACTCCTCATCGGTACCTGAATTATCAGTAGCTGGCTTTTCATGCAGAAAAATGGATAAAACGTAATTCGTGAATAGTTATACGGTTTCCGGTTATCATTCCGAAATGAGTGATAATCAGTTATAAACAACATAATTTTCTCGGAAATTCGTCGTCACCCATTTCTGGTCCATGGAGATAAACAGAAACTACTTAATCACTTGTTATAGGTGAGAAAATGGAAGTAATGACACTACATGAATGGCACGACGATGACGTGGAAAAGGTTTTGTGGGAAGGCCATGAGGATAATAGGAAAATAGTGCTCAAGGAACCAAATGAGGGCGTTCTCGTAATAAGCAAGAGGGATGTTATCGCCTTGGCATTTGAATTCAATCTCGTTGTCTACAAAAAAGGTTCAAACCTATAACCAATAACCAATAAATCCAGCCGACCCCAAAAGCCGGGCGGCTGATTACAATGTTAGATTTACGGATAAAAACATGAAAACTGCAAAAGATATTGATTGGAGAACCAAGCATGTATCACAAGTAACAAAAGATTGTTTTATTAAGGGTAAGAAAATATCAGCCGGAACAGCATGCTATTCACCTACTTCCACAATACAAGATTCTACCGAAGTCAGTTTTCCTCCTCCAAGTCCGACTGCATTATTTTTATCTATAGCATTTAATAATTTTAAATCGTCAAAGCCATTATATAACGAGATTATTAAATCATGCTTAAATGATGAGTTTACAGGATTATTTAATTATTTCGAATATACAATTGCATCAATTATATTTTCATTTAATGCACTTGAATCATACGCAAACGATAAAATCGTTGAAGATAAATATTATGAAAAAAAATTTAAATCTGGGATTTATGGTGCCTTAAGTAGTAAACGAATTGAATGGTTGTCTCTAGATGAAAAAATTGGAAATGTTTTACCTCAACAACTCAATGTTAAAACTCCAAAAGGAACGGTTTTGTGGGAAGCTTATATTAGACTGAGGAAGCTAAGAAATAAAATAGTTCATGTAACAACAAAGGATCAAAACAAATCAAATATCAATACAGGTATGTATCCTGAGAATATTTGGTCTGATTTATTACAATCACATGATGAAAATTACCCAGAAATTTCAATAAATATCATTTTACACTTTGAAGACAAAAATAAACTACCTCATTGGCTCAAGTATAATAAAATAAAAAAAATCTAACCTGACGCTTCGCTTCACCTGATCCCAAGGGTTTGGCTGCCCTCGGTCCAAGTGAGCTTGGCGGTAGGTGCTACTCTATCGATGACAATTAAACTACATAGCCCCCTGTCCATGAAACATTTGTTGGGATTGAGGGCAAAATTGCTCTTGAATCTTGATAGGAAGAATAAGAGACAAGAACAAAATAGATAGATTGACTGCTAACCCCTTTAAATCACATATTAAAGTAATTTAATATCATCTGCCTTGTGGTGGGAAGGACTTGAATTAGGAGAATGGTAATGAATGCCCAATGTCCGAATTGTCAAACAATTTATCACATAGATGATTCTAAACTCTCTGATAAAGGGACAAATTCACAATGCCCTAAATGCCAGAAGCAGTTCTCCGTTAAGAAAGAGCCTGGCAAACAGCAATGTACTCCAGAAGCAGGTGAGATAGTTTGTCCAAAATGTGAACATATACAGCTTAGGGGAGTTGAGTGTGAAAAATGTGGGCTGATTTTTGCCAAATATAAGACACGTCTTACCAAAGAACTAACTGAGACAGGTTCCAAAAAACTCAAGAGAAAACAAAATAAGGCTGAAAGGTCATCCGGAGAACAAAATGCAGAAGAAACCGCTATCGTTTGCAGCTCATGCGGCAAGGGCATATCCCCAAACGAGCTATTTTGTCCACGTTGCGGAGAACCCTCCACCACAAAGGCCTGGATAAAATATAAGAAGGTAAAAGGCATTAAACATTTATTGGGCATAGCCGGTTCAATCGTCCTCTTCGTGGGGGTCTTTATGCCAATAGTGAAGCTACCCATTGTTGGGTATGCAAACTATTTCCACAATGGGAGAGGAGGCGGAGGCATCATCCTTGCGTTTGCATTGGTATCTGCTTTCTTGAGTCTCACACACAGATACAAGGGGCTATGGTGCACTGGATTCGGCTCTCTGGCAATGTTAGCTTTTACGACTTTTCACTATTTATCAAAAATGACTCAAATAAAGAAAGAGATGAATGTTGAATTGGAAGGCAACCCATTTAAAGGCTTCGCTGATGCGGCGCTGGAGTCCGTTGAGCTGCAATGGGGATGGGCTGTGTTAGTTGTTGGAGCAGCACTATTGGTTGCTTCGGCTGCTATAAGAGGACAACGAGAAGAATCTCATACTTGGGATAGAAGATTTAAGACCTCACCTGCGTCAGTCACAGTGCAAGTCAAGGCGATAAAAAAAAACAGGCTTTCAATTCTGAAATGGGCCGGAATCGGCATAATCATAAGTATATTAGTGGTATACATGATTAATTTAACGTTAGAAAGAAGGGATGAAAGCAATGTCTCAGTAGATAGCAGAATAAGCTTTCCAGAAGACGATGAGCAACTTGGCCCTGCATTTGGTTTTCGTGGAATAAAGTGGGGAACTTATATATATACACTAAAGGACATTGTGCCAGACAAAGAGCCATACGAGTTTAACGCATTAGGAAAGCTAAAAGACAAAAGTCAATATCTTAGAGAGCGCGTGCGATATTCTAGACGAAAAGTATACGGGGACGTATACACTATAAAGAATGACGTTTTGGAAATAAAACACGTTGGTTTAGAAGGGATTTATTACATTTTTTGGTTGGACAAGTTCTACGGTGTATTAATTGAATCTTCCCATAATGATTATGAAGACATACTCGGCATCTATCAAGACAAATATGGCGAGTTTAGCTTTGAGTCAAAAACATCAGTGGGAAAAAAAGAATACGAGGACTTTGAGATAAACATAAAAAGAATATCTGATGAGTATTGTGAAATCTCATATTGGTTCAAGCCCATTTTAAACGAGAGGAATGAAAATATTAGCCGCTATTACAAGAATAAGGAAAAGAAAGAGAAAAAGCTTCGAGAGGCTTTCTGACTTTGTTTCCACCATTAAATCCTGTTTAAAATTGAATATCCAAAAATTGTGCTGTCTCGCGGTGCTATGGCATGCGGTGGGTCGGCCCGAACTATCGCATTAAAATAAAAAAAACTTTTACATAAAAACGAACCTCTGAATACGGCTTAGAGGACATTTTTTGATCCCAAAAGTGACTTCTACAGAACTTTCAAACAATTTTGAAATTTTCCAATTACAGATACCTGCTATAGATCCAAACTTGTGGGAATGTCACCTGCTTTTTGGGTATGTCTATAATATCAGTAAGTTGTTTTTGCTATCACCTGCTATCTGTTTTACTTTTATCGAAGTTCAGAACTGCCCTTTCAAGTGTATTATCGCCGAGGTGGCTATAGCGTTGCGTCATAATTGGTGTTGAGTGCCCTAGAAGCTTCTGCACAACTTGAAGGCTCTCCCCCTCTTCCGCCAGCCAGCTGGCGAAGGTGTGCCGTAAGCAGTGAAATGAAAATTTTTGTTTAGGGTCTGTTATATCCTGATTCAGCCCTATGTCCACCACGGCCTTGTCAAATGCCTTCGATATTTTTCCGATCCGTCCGCCCGTTCTGCTTTTAAACACAAGCTCGTTATTTTTGCATAGATCCAGTAGTGCAAACATTTCTTTGACTTCCCTCCTCATGAATGCGGTGCGGTCTTTGGCCCCCTTGGCGTTAAGAATCTGAATCCGCCCGCCGGTCGTGTCCACACAACCCCAGGTAAGGGATGCAATCTCGGAAAACCGCATGCCGGTATGAAGGCTTAAAAGACAAATATCATGGGTCTGCTGGCTGCTCTCCGCAATCTGTTTCAAGAGTAGGTCGGCTTCGGCTCGGGAAAGAAATCGTTGGCGCTGGTTATTTACCCTCGGACGATTGACCTGTTTGCTGGGGCTGCCCGTTGTGACAACTCCCCGATCCCGTGCATGATTCCATACTGATCTGAAGGTTGCAAAAACGTATTCAATACTGCGGGGGGAGCGTTTCTTAACCTTCACTCGTTTGGAGCGGACAGCGCATTTCCCGTTAAGCATATTGGAACGAATACGTTCAAGGTGAAGCGCCTTGAGTTCCTTCAACGGAAGGTTGTCGGTAGCCGGTCCGATCCAGTTCTTGACGTGTTCTTGTTCTTTTCGGACAGACTCGGGCTTTTTCGTCTCTCTTGCATTCGGCAAATATTCAGATTCGAAGTATTCCCGGAAAGTGATCTTTTCCCGTTCAAGTTGTTCGGCTTCCTGCTGAGATTCTTCGCGAAGTTGTTTGTTCAGCTGCCGTTTTTCAGAAAGGGTTTGCGGTCCTTCCCCGGTCAAATGGTTTTTTTTCAATTCGGCAAGCTCTTTTGCCGCTTTCTGTATGGTCCAGCCTTCAGAGGCCCAGCCGATCATCTCCTCTTTGCGTATATTTACACCCTTTTCCTGATCTTTAAAACGGTAGCGGATACAAAAATTTCTATCTTTCTGAACCCCATTTTTGCGGGTGGGGTGAGAGTAAAACCTGACTCCGGGGTATGAGGTCGTCTGCCAGTCTTTAGCCATTTGTTGCTTTCTCCTGTTCCCCCACTGTTCCCCCACAAAATGGTGAAAAGGGGTGATTTTAAGTGATGTGCTGTGAAGGTAGGATATAAAGAAAACTCAACTATGTCAATGGTTTTATGGCGTTTTGTGAAGGTGTGTGAAAATGAATTTCGGGGACTGAAAATCCCCGTGTCAGCGGTTCGATTCCGTTCCTCGGCACTTTAAAAATCAAGGGTTTGGCCAGTTATGGTCAAGCCCTTTTTTTTTTGAATAAGCCACTGTTCCCCTACTTTTTAATTATGGCTTGTGAAATTATGTGACGAACAATGAAAATAAGGGCTTGATCATAACTGCGGCCACAGTGTCACGGGGCCCGTCCCGCCCATTGCCGCCTTCTCCAGCACGATCCGGGGGATGCCGGGGCCATGAAGCTAAAGCACAAAAACTCGGCAAGCCTCAAACCGTTTGCGCTTTTTAACGCTTCATGGCCCCGACATCTTTTTCCCGGATCGCGCCATGTCGTACGCCGGCAACGGGCGGGACTCCGAGGCTACGCACAGCAAAATATGGCCGCAGTTATGATCAAGCCCCAATTATTCTTTCATGATTTTTATAACCTTTTCATCTAAACACGAACGCAGGAAGGTATTCATCTGTGCCTGATCTCCCGTCTGGTATAAAGTGAGCATCAATTGATTAAATTCCAATTGTCTTTTCGCCGGAAGATTAATTGCCGGGTATCCACGACTTAACAAAAGCCCATTCATGACAAAACGCCCCATACGCTTATTGACACCGTAAAAAAATTGACATCTCGCCATTGTAAGAAAAAAATGGATGGCTTGATCGTAAATGTCTGATATTCTGCATGAATCATCCACCATTTTTTCAAACAACTCCGGTAACGAATCTGCCTGTGGCGGCATATAGTCTGTTCCCGCAATAATAACTCCGCCGGATCGGAACTTGCCCCACTCCAAAGCTTCGTCCTTGGCAGCTATTAGATGAAGCGCACAGATTTTTTCAAGCGTGATTTCAAATTGATTGTTTCCTGTTAACTCAAATAATGTTTGTCATGTATATGCTTGATTCAGCGCTATTTGCTGGTCAGTTACTTTATGTCCGCCAACGGTAATTCCCTCCAATAAAGTTTGGATTTCCGGCAGGGTAAAATTGATCCCCTCCAGGTTCACTGCATCACAGACAAATTCAGCTAATTGACGCTTAGCAAGCATGATTGCTTTTCCGCGGCCGAGCTTGCGAGGTCCGCAGCAACGGGCCTGTTCGAATGCATTTTTTCGCCTTTCGGGTCTTGCATACGGAACATCTGGCCATTGGGTTTTTCCTTTTTTGTGACCGCTGAACAAAATAATGATATCTGTCAAAATACTCGATTCGAGTTGCCATTCAGATACATCATGACTATACCGACAGAATTCGGACTTGTCAAAACGTGCAATTTGCTCTGCCATGATCAAAACGTTAATATTTTTGAAAATATTCCGGGCTGCAATGCCGAAATCACTTTATGAATAGCTCCGGTATAACATCCGTACGTCGCTCATGAATGCCAGGTTTTTTACCCGGTCGCAGTTCAGTAGCTAATGCAGAATTCCGTCAGTATCGTATCGATGGCGTCTTTATCTGCTGCTTCAGCTGAATCCGCATCGGTTTTGAATCTTTCATAGCCGATTTTTATATTGGCGGTGTGACCTTTTATAAAATACGACAGGCCGAGTTGCCAGGTGTTACAGCTTTCACCGGCATCCGGAATATTTTTTTCCCACCTTTGATATGAAGCCCAGGGCTCAAGATCCCAGTCTGAAATAAAATAGCCGGCCTGAATATACCAGCCGTCGCCCGGGTTTTTCGGGGCATCCTGAAGTAATGCAATTAGTGGCGTGGCATCATCCGGATCAAGCGCCGGGCGACCCGCTTCTCTGAAGATGATCCCGGTTATGGAGGGATACTCCGCAAGGGCGGCCACTACCAGCCATTGGCAGTCAATATCGCCCTTTGCCGCATTTTCTGTCAAGCGGTTCCGGCCATCATAGGATAGCCCGAAACTCAAGGGCTGTTTTTTTTCGGGGCAGGCGGAAAGAAGGCTTTCCCCAGTTGAAACGACGATGCGCTGGACCTGGAGCCCCGGATCGACCGGCGTGTCGTCGGAAATATTGAGCGTAACGCCTGCCCGGACCGGCGACTGGATACAAAAAATGAACAGGACTACAAAATAAGACAGAGTGACGGTTTTCATCTCTAACCTCTTTTCGGGACGGCTTTTCAGGAAACGGTCAGCCGTCCGGTCTTCCACAGGGTTACTGCGCTGTAGGTCCTGGCCCAGAAGTTGGCTTTTTCTTCGGCCGGATATTTGAAAAAATCCTGCGTCCAGTTAAACGACGGGTTTTGATACAGATCCCTGAGAATGTTGGCGATATGCCGCGGTTTCCAGCTGGCGCGGATTAAAAAATCATAAATAAGGCCGATCAGATTTTTTGGCTGGAGGGCGGATGGATTGGGATGATAGAGAATATGCCTTGCCCAGTCCGGCACCCGTTCTTCCTGCCTGGCATATTCTATGGCCCTTCCTCTGGGGATATCCTCCTGCTGGTCAAACTCCTGATGAAACCGGTATAGATCAGAGGCTTTATATTCGTTGATCAGATCGATCAGGGTGTCATTGGAACAGGGAATATGACCGGAAAACTGTCGGGCATGGGCCGATGCTTTTTTCAGATTCCACATGCATTCGAGGATTGTGTTCGTATCGGGTTCTTCAATGGCATTTGTGCCGTCAAAATACGTTCCGATCACATCCACCAGGGGGCCGTGATGAGAAACCCCGTATTTTTCGATATTTTTTTTGTGAAGGCTGAAAGGGCTTCGAATGGATCGCATAAAGGGGGAGCCTTCGGCCCACGTATTGTCAAAGTTGATCGCGCGGTCCAGCGCATCGGAGATGACCACCGGGAGACTGGCCCCTGCTTCCTCTCGCTGAAAGGCGTTCATGGTGATCAGGGAAATGTATTCGGCAATTTTGCCAAGACCGCTGAAGACCCGGGCGGCATCATGAGAGACGCCGCAGCAGCGACGGATATCCGTCGGGTCGATAAAATCACAGGCGGCTTTCAGGTCAGCTTCCAGATATCCGATACGGATCAGCTCGTCGGTCGCCCGCTGCCCCATCGGGTTGTGGAACAGGATGTGGCCGCCCGATGGGGTATAATCCAGCAGATAGGGAATGCCCCTGGTTCTGAAAAAATGTTCTAGAAAACGGCTCAGCGGCAGGATCTGCTCAAATAAGTGCTTCTGGCTGTCGGGATTTGTATACAGAAGGTGATTTTCATCGGCGAGGAAAATTTCAAAATCAAGGGGCATGAGAACCGACCGTGATTTTTCGCCGATGACCGGGAGGTGGACCTGCAGGCCCCGGTGAGCCGTACATGCCTCTAACCGGTCTATCGGAGCGGCGATGGCCGGAAACGAAGGATCTGCCCCTTCGGATATCAGCTCCGGTCCGGCCGCGAGAACATAATGACTGAATTCGAAGCAGTTTTGCAGTTTGCTGAAAACTGTTTGATAGTATGTCTGCGCATTCATGGTCAGCTGGTCTTTTTGTTCAAAGAATGTTCGTGTCGAAGGTGATGCTATTGGTTTATGCTCTGTAAGCCTGGAAGCTTTTTGGCTGTTGGGAAGAAATCCTGCACATTCACCGTCGATGCCGGGATTCATGCGGATTCGACTTTTTCTCAGATATCAGACGGATTCGGGTCATGCTGGCGCCAGCGGATATATCTGTATAGTAATCGGATACGTTTTATAATGGCAAGAACTATCGGCGGGGAAATGAGAAAAAGAGCCCGGGATTTTTTATCCGGCAAGTTTGTTCAGTGTCCGGTTGATGTTTCGTTTGACGCTGTCTTTCAGGAACTTGGATTTTGCATGAATTACGATACATGAATACTTGAAGTTTTTTTCGACCAGATTCGGATAATTTCTGAAATTCGTTTTCATCTTTAATCCGTTGGATCTGATTTTTTTCAGCATATCAATCTCTTTTCCGACAACCTTGTTGCGTTTTTGCCGGATGCAGTCCAGAAAGGCGTTACGGTTGGCCGGGCACGGTGCATAGCTGACGGTTTTCCCCATGTATTCCAGGCAGTGCCCGTCGCTGCCGCCGGTAACGGCCTTGTCGAGATTAAACCCGAGTACGGCGCTTTTTAAATTCCATTTGTAGAGGTTTTCCGAATTGATGACTTCCACGCCATCGACCTGGTTCAACAGATCGTTTTGCTGTTCTTCGGAAAAATGAAGATTGAAGAGGCCTGTGTACGCAGTACAGTAGGGATGAGGGAAAATAATAACCGTGTGATACTGTTTTGCGCGGAAAATGATATCCGACAGGTTCAGGGAAATGGAACTCATGACATCATTTCCCAGAAAGGGCTTGATATCGCGCGTGTAAAACTGTTTCAAGCCTTCAATATCGTAAAAATAAACAAGCAGATGGGTGCCTTTTTGCGATGTGACCTCAATGCCCGGGATGCTGAGAATATGCCTGTAGCTGTCAATTTCAACGGCCCCTTCGATGGCGTTATGGTCTGTAATGGCTATCCCGATACCGAATTCGGCTGCTTTTCGGGCAATGTCATCAATGGAATTGATGCCGTCAGAATAGTGAGAATGAAAGTGCAGGTCCACTACCGTATTGTGAGGCAGCAGCCGGGAAAGGTCAGGCTTTTCAAATAGAATCTTATGCGTGTTTTCCATTGTCTCCTTAACAACAGCGATCGAGTCGCTGTTTTATTCAGAAATAAACGAAATTGTTCTATAGCATATCTGAAAGGATAGTTCAACTTTCTGAAATTTATTTAAAATGTACAGAAGAAAACTTGTATCCCGCATGGGGCTCAGCCCAGATCACAGATTACCTGATTTCTGCCGCCTTCTTTGGCCCGATACAACGCCTTGTCGGCGCATTCGATCAATGATTTGGCATCCATGATATCCGGATGGGGATAGGTGGCAATGCCAAAACTGATGGTCACCTTCAATATCAAATCATACGCTTTGAATTCATGCTTTTCCACGGCCTTGCGGAGTCGCTCCGCAATCGTAATCGCATCGGCGGAAATGGTATGATACAGCAGCAGGGCGAATTCTTCCCCTCCGTATCTGGCGGCCAGATCGCTGTCCCGCTTATTATGCTGTATCAGTTGCCCCAGCGTTTTTAGAACCATATCTCCGGTCTGGTGGCCATAGGTATCATTGAATTTTTTAAAAAGGTCGATGTCAAACATTACGCATGATAACGATTCGTGATACCGCATTGCCCGTTTGATATCCTTTGTGACCGCATCCTGAAAATACCGGTGATTAAACAACCCGGTCAATCCGTCACGGGTGGCCATCTCCAGAAGCTGGCGGTTTTTTCCCTGCAGGCTTTCACAAAGCTCCTTGATTTTCAGGTGCGTATTGGTCCGGGCCACCAGCTCTGCTTCATCAAAAGGCTTGGTGACATAATCGGATGCCCCGAGTTCAAGTCCTCTGACTTTATCAGCCGATTCGCCTTTGGAGGTCAGCATGATAATCGGGATGTCTCCGGTTGAAGCATTTTTTTTGATACGCCTGCAGACTTCATAACCATCGATGCCGGGCATTACCAGATCCAGAAGAATCAAATCGGGGTACTGGTTTTGTGCAATTTGCAGTCCGGTTTCTCCATTCGGGGCCAGCAGAACACGATGACCTCTTTTGGATAAAATGTTTTTTGCCACATGGGCGATGAGCTTGCTGTCATCAATAATCAATATGGTCGCCATAATCCGGTTGAGCCTCGTTCAGTGATAAATAGTGTGGTTATCGGTGCCCATTTGCCAGAATCAACCCCGGGATGGGTTCCGGTGGAGCCGTATCGGCGGCGGCCCCCGTTTAATCGCCTCTTTAGGCATGCCGAACACCACACAGCTGCCTTTATCCTGAGCGATGGTATAGGCGGCGCCTGCCTTCCGCATGGCGAGAAGCCCGTCGGCGCTGTCCTGTTTGTCTGCATGCGTTGTAACCGAATGAAATAAAATATCGATAGAGGGGCGTTGGTGAAGTCGCGGCGGAGACGGATCGATCCGGATAAAATATCCTCGTGAATCCCGGGCGAGCCTCATGTGTTTTCCTCCGGGAGCGATGAATACCTTGCCTCCGAGGTCCTGGCTGATGGCTGGAATCTGCTCGAGCGCCAGATATTTTCTGGCAAATCGGATAGTTGACTCCATGATCGCATCGTCGCCGGATCTGAAATTGAGTACATTGCCGCCACCAGATTTTTACGCTGAGTACCTGATTTAATCAGGTCTCCGATTAGCAGCTCCATGGAATACATTCCGTATCTGCCGACATCGGAGGTCAGTATTTCTTCGGGATGGATCATGTTGGGAAGCAGATAATGATTCATGCCCCCGATTTTGTTTCTGGTATTACAGATACACGAGGACATGCACGAACCCGGGATGGCATAAAGAATTTCCCCCCTGGCGGATGCATGATACTCACCGGCTCGGAGCATGGTCACATTTTTTTCAAGGTTTTTGCTGTAAAATTCGTTCATGTTATTTTTTTTCCTGTAAAATCCGGTCGCTACGTTGCATCCGCCAGTTCAAGTTCTTCCGGGCTGAGCAGCCGATCGATATTCAGGAGAATGATCATCTCGTCGTTCTTTTTTCCGACCCCGTTGAGGTAGTCCCGTCGAAGCGTGGTGGGAAGGTTTTCCGTGGTCTGGAGCTCTTCAGAAAAAATTTCGACAACATCGGTTATTTCATCAACGATGACGCCCATCACCCTTCCGGATATTTCCATCACGATAATCACATGGTAGGGGCTGTAGTCACCTCTGACAAAATTAAATTTTTTGCCCAGATCAAATACCGGAAGAATCATGCCCCTGAGGTTGATGATCCCTTTGACAAACCCCTGGACATGGGGCAGAGGCGTAATCTTCCGATAGCTCAGGACTTCTTTTATTTTTGAAATTTCAATTCCGAAAATCTGCTCATTGATTGAGAAAACAACATATTGGGCTTCCACCATCAGTATTCCTCGAATTCTTCTTCAAAGTCGTCTTCCAGCAGGTCATTTTTTAAATGATCGATGTTGGATTTATGGATAATATTTTTTTGAAGGGAATCTCCGAAAGGTATGGGTGACCGTTTCTCCTTTCCGGAAAAAGAAAATGCGTTTCGTGTGTCCGTGTACCCGGAGTCGTCCAACTCATCCGGTTGATTCGTTTCACCCAGATTGAAAATCTCGGTGATATTTTTAAGCTGTTCAGACTTTTCTTTGAGCTTTTGCGTTTCCCGGGCGATTTCATCGACAAAAACGGCATTCTGCTCGTTGACTTCCACGAGTTCTCTGGCGGTTCCTTCACTGATTTGTTCGATGCCGGTGGCGCTTTCTTCCGTGCCTACAGATACGTTATTTAAGGCGATAGAGACCTGTTCCGCTGTCGTCATGATCTTGGCGAAGCTGGTTTTCAGCTCTTCGACCCATTCCCCGGATTTTGTTACCGTATTTAAAATTTCGCGGACCAGATCCTTAATGTTTTTGGACGCTGCGGTGCTTCTCTTGGCGAGGTTTCTGACTTCGTTGGCGACCACGGCAAAACCCCGCCCCTGCTCTCCGGCCCGGGCTGCCTCGATGGCCGCATTGATCGACAGCAGGTTGGTCTGGAACGTGATTTCGTTGATCAGGTCCATCATTTCAACGATTTTTTTGCTGGCCTCCGACATTTCAACCATGGCCCGTGCCGTCTTTTCGATTTGTTTTCCGCCGGCTTTGGCCACATCGAGCGCCTCTTTGGAAAGCGTATCGGCATGGCGGGTATTGTTCAGGTTTTGGGAGGTGTTGGAAACCAGCTGTTCCAGGGTGGAGCTGATTTCCTCCATGACCGAGGCCTGTTGCTTCGTTCGCTGGGACAGACTCTGATTGCCCTGAGAAATCTGCATGATCCCTTTCAAAACCGGTATGATATGGGATTTGACCTGGGTAATCAGAGAGACGATGCCGTCCAGCGTTTTGTTGATGCGGGTGGTCAGGATGTCCATGGCATCATTGGCGCCGGTCTCAGCCGCTCTCATGGTAAAATCCCCCTGCCCGACCCGGGCAAGAATTTCGGACAGTTCATGGACTTTGTCTTCCATGGCCTGTTTGGCTTTTTCTTCTCTGAGATAGGCTTCCTGCAGCCGGTTTTCCGCTTCGACTTCAGTGGTCAGATCGCGGATTATTTCAAATCCCCCCAGAATTTTGCCGGATGAATCGCGCAGCAGAGAAGCGCTGGTCATCACCGGTATCTCGCGGCCGTTTGAATCTGTTACGGTGATGCGCTGGCCGAGAAGTGCAGTCCCCGTTTCAATGACTTTTTTGAACGGGCTGCTTGTGGTTGTCCCAAACACTTCCTGACAGGTTTTACCGATTGCCTGGCCGGCCGGTATGCCGGTCATTTGCTCAGCGGCGGCATTAAAATAAGTGATTTTCATTTCCGGATCGGCCATGAAGAAGGGATCTGAAATTCCCAGTTTCAGGCTGTTGGCGTATTCCATCCGGTCTTTGATATTTTTGACCATTAAATTGAAATTGCGGGCAAGCCTTCCGATCGAATCGATATAGTCATCATCGGCCGTTATGTTGATATCACCCGCGGCAAGTTTATTGGCCTGTTCTTCGAGGCTGCGGATGCGTTGCGTCACCAGTTTGGAAAACATGAAATTGATAATCAGTACCAGCCCGACCAGAGATCCTGCAAAATACAGAATCAGTTCGTTTCGAGAGTTGCGGATGGCGGTATATATCCCTGTGACGGGCTGTTTGATGACCATTGCGCCCAGAATCTTGCGGCTGGAGCCGTGGCAGTGAAAACAGGCCGATTCATTTAAAATGGGTTTTATGGTTGTCAAAAAGGGGATGTTGGTATCGAGTTCCTGCCAGGACCTCTCCGGGGCGATTCCCGTTTTCAAGGATTGATCCAGTGCCTGACTCAGTTCATCGTTACCGAAAAACCGGTTCATATTCTGATCGATCCGCTTGTCTTCAGACGCATAGGAGATGAGTTTTTTGAAATCGGTAATGTAAAAATGTACACCGCCCATGTTGTTTTTGATATCTTTTAACTGGGTTTTTACGATATTGCTTTGGCCGACGATCATCGAGGACCTGACCGTGCTGTAGGTGTTTCCGATCAGATCGTTCGAAAAATTGGCCAGCTGATCCATGGCGGTCTGTTTGTGCAGGGAGAGGCTTTGAACCAGACTCAATCCCATAAAGAATACGACGATGACAATGGTGGTAACCAGTATCTTGCCGCGCAACCTTGTCCGTCTCAGCAGTTTGTTAAAAATAGTGATCATCCGTGCACCCTCCCGTTTAATGGCACCCTGCATGAATTACCGGTGTGTATCGAAAAGATGTTACCCTGTCTTCGGTATGACATTCCTGGCATATTTGAATCGTCACCTCTTTTAAAATGTGATCGGGGTTCCGGGTTTTAATATGTCGCTGACCCGGCCCATGACAGACCTCGCATCCGGCGTCCTTGAGTTCCGGGGTTTTGTCTTCGCTGATAAACCCGCCGGCTTTTCCAAAGCCGGTACAGTGACACGTGTAGCAATTCTTGATCTCATCGGGGGTCAGCCCATTTGACATTTTTCGCACACTGTCAAACGATTTGCTCTTCCGGGCATAGGTTTGAAAATTTTCATACTGTGCTTTGTGACAGGGCTGACATGATGTAGATCCGACATAGCCATTGTCGATCGCCTGTTGAGCGTAAGCGGGAAACGATACCCCGGTCAGACAGATGCTTACCACGGTTACGGACAGGAATTTTTTAATGGGTAACACATCGGCAAGCGTTCCTTCACGCCTCCAATGTTCCGGCATGGCCGCATTCTGATCGCACCTGTTCAATAAAAAGACCAGCCATTTTATGATCATCATGTCTCACTCCCTGAATAAGAAGGTTGTTTAAAGAACATTTCTTCAAGTCCCAAGAGATCTAAAACCAGCGCCACAGAACCATCACTCAGTATGGTGGCACCTGAGACGCCTTGAACGCTCCGGTAATTGGTTTCAAGGGTTTTAACGACTACCTGATGTGGATCGAGTACATCATCGACGATAAGCGCGAACTGCTTTTTTCCGGTATCGATAAATACCAGTATGTTGCCTGACAGGGGGGTATTTTTTCTGGTTAAATCGAAAAATTGGGGTATGTCCATCAGGGGGATATAGTTCTCTCTGAATTTATACAGGGTTTCATCGGCCCCGAACGTTTTTATCCGGGCAGGATTGAACCGTTCGGTGGCGACGACCCCCCAGATAGGAATCAGAAACGATCGCTCACGGCATATCAGGTGCAGCGAATGGGTCAGCGCATAGGTCAGGGGAAGTGCCAGGGTAAAGGTGGTGCCTTTTGCGGGCTGCGTGTTGACCCTGAGGATTCCCCCGAGCCGTTCCACCTGGGTTTTGACCACGTCCAGTCCTACGCCTCTACCCGACATTGGCGTGACTGAAGAGGCGGTTGAAAATCCGGGTCGGCAGATACATTCTAGGAGCGCATCGTTATCCAGGGGTTGTTTCGCCGTAATGAGCCCCTGTTCAATGGCACGCTGACGGATTTTTTCAACGTTGAGTCCCCGGCCGTCATCACTGATCTCCACGTAAATTTTTCCGCTTCTCTGGTAGGCCCGGAAGTCCAGACGGCCTTCCGGCGGTTTGCCGGCGGCGATTCGTTCTTCCGGCGGTTCAATCCCGTGATCTACGCAGTTTCGGACAATATGCTTGAGTGGATCGGTAATGTATTCGATGATTTCTTTATCCAGCTCGGTATCAACGCCGGAAAGAACGACTTTAATCTGTTTGTTCTGCTCGCATGCTGTATCTCTGGCCAGGCGCAGATATCGGGTGAAGGTGCCTTCAAGGGGAAACATCCTGACGTTGGTAACCCGTTGTTGAAATTCCTGATTCACCTTGGTCAGATTTTCCAGTTCCTGCTCGATATCATTCAGGTTGACATGGCCAGGCTCGTACAGCAGCTTCTCAAGTTTTGACAGACCGATACCGATTTCTTCCGCAAGGTTTACCAGGTAATTGATTTTATTGACATCGATCCGGATACTAGTTTTACGGTATGCCGAGCGGCTTTTTTCCTGAAGAGCGACGATTTTATCCAGCGTTTTTTCGTCAATTTTGCCATCTTCGATCAGAATTTCCCCGATTTTTTTCTGCTTGCGGAGGGCTTGTTTGATATCCTGCCGGGATATGCCCTCTTTTTCAACAAGCGCCTCGCCAATGGTCAAATTGGCCGCCTGAAGATCCACATCGTTCTGGTAATGGTTTGTAATATCATCGATATCAATCCGGTTTTCACTCCGGACAAATATGAAAATATCTTCGAGTTCACTTTGCGGGGCCGTTGTTTTCAGTACCAGCTTCCATATGATATACAGCTCACAGGGAATGAGATCATCGTATCGGGGGATTTGGGAAATATCGGCAACGATTTCGATCGTATCTCCCAGATCGCCGAGATTGCGGAGGAGAATCAGCGGGTCCTGGCCACAGTCGAAAAAGTTTCTTTTGAATTGAAGATTGATCCGGTAATAGCGGCAGCTGTCCGATGGCCGGTCTGCTGTGGGAGCGGGGGCTGCCGACTTTGCCGGGAGATTTTTTTTTGAAGGTGCGGCGTAAGGGGCTGGGCCCGTCTCTTGCGGGGGAGATGTTTCCGGGTCCGGGATTGCGTCATTGCCCGGAAAGCGGCTCAGCTGATTTTTAAAGTCCGTGATGGTCTCAGGCGAAGCTGCGGGCCTGCCTTCGGCACTGCGGTCGACCATTTCACGAATTAAATCCACCCCTTTCAAAAGAAAGGATATCAGAGGCTTTGAGATCGTCAGCTCATTGTTTCGGATGCGGTCCAGTAAATTTTCAATCAGATGAGCACATTCGGAAACAGTCTCGAAACCGACCATGGCAGAGCCGCTTTTCAAGGTGTGAAGCGCCCGGAAAAGTTCTTCAACGTCAGGTCCGGGTCCGGGGGAATCTTCTAATCTGAGCAGACTTTCTTCAGCGATTTTAAACAGATCTTCAGCTTCAGCAAAGAAAATTTGCAGGGTCTCGTCCGTATCATTCATTGAGTCTACACCAGCTTTTTAATTGCCCACAGCAACTGTTCGGGTTGAAACGGTTTCATCAGCCATCCGGATGCCCCTGATGCCCTGCCTTTTTCAATCATGGCTTCTTCAGACTCGGTTGTCAGAACAAGAATGGGAATATAGCGAAAATCGCTTTTTTTAATATTTTTTATGAAGGTGATTCCATCCATCCTGGGCATATTGACATCGGTTATGATCAGAGAAGGAATCAATCCGTCCTGTTCCATGAGCGCTATTTTATCCAGTGCATCCTGGCCATCGGCTGCTTCGGTAACCGTGTATCCGGCATTTTGAGCACAGAATGAGACAGATGCGCGAATGGTCGGAGAATCATCGACTATCATGATGTGTTTCACTGTATTCCCCCGGGGCTTCCTGATAATTAAGTGTTTTAAATCATTGTCAGATCGTAATCAGTATTTTTTGTAAACCGCATCTTATGCAAGTCAGCTGGATTGTCACAGAAGAAATTTTTTAAGGCCGCTGATCTCCAATAGGGTATTTAATTCCCTGGAAACGTTCCGGATTTCAAATTTAGCTTTCGCTTTCTGACTTTTTCTGAATGCTATCAGCAGTTGAAGTGATGCCGTATCGACATATGAAACATCCGCCATGTCGAGAGTTATTTTTTTTGACCTGGCAGATGTGGTATCTAAAAAACCTTTCAAATATTCGATATTATGGATAGTCACTTCACCTTTAAAACGAAAGGTTCCATCGGCGTCCTGGGTAATGCTGAACTGCTGAACTGCCATTGCATAGTCCCTCTTTCTTAAAGATGTCCGTTGCGATTCAGGTATTGAATTATCACGCCCAAATGACTGACGCAAGTCCTATGATTATAAAAAAAAATCCGCTGCAAGGGGCTTGTTCAAATGTCTTTCTTTTTACCACTCTCTTCGCCTCTGCGGTGATTTTTTTTGTTTCGACCAAGGCAATTCTCAAGCCGATACCAGTGCATGACATCTTTGCCGAAGACATAAGCGATCGCCCAAAAGGATACATCGAATTTTGGTAAAAACAGGGCCTTCTCAAATTTTTCGGTTATTGCTGTCATATACGGCATGATGAAACCAGGCCGGGCGCTATAATAAGAACCAGTGATTTCGATTCTGCGAATGCATAGTGAAAGCCTTTTTGAATATCGTTCGGCTTTCATTCGATATCCGGCTTTGATTTGAGAAGGAAACAACTCGGGGTAAAGGTCTATAAAATGATCAAGCTCAGCTCTGAATGCAACAGAGTCTGCAACTATTTCAGGATAATAGTCTTGATCAAAAGGCAAAACAATTGTACTGTCTTTACGGAGAGTTGATATTGAATCCGGATTCGTCATGGGTCATTTTGCTTTTTAAGGCTAAACCTGTCAATTCAGCCACATGCGAAAGGCTTGGCTTTGTCCAGTTCTTTATCACTCCTTATAATTCGTTATAATCAGAAAATATTTGAGAGAGGGAAGGGATGGGAAAGCTGATTCATCTATTGCTGGTAGAGAACAGGGAAGACGACGCCCTCCTGATAATGGAATGTCTAAAGGATGGCGGTTACGAGGTTCTGTTTGAAAGGGTGGAAACGGAAGAATCCGGGATTGATCTCTCCTGCATCGTCCTTTCCGGCCGGATCGGCGAAGAGCCGGCGGTTGCCTGCATCAAACAGGGCGCCCACGGCTATGTGATGAAGGATAAGCGCTCCTGTCTTATCCCCGCCATCGAGCGGGAACTCAAAGAAGCCGAGGTCAGACAGGGAAAAAGGCAGGCGGAAGAGGCGCTGAAAAAGACTGAAGAGAATTTCCATTGTTTTCTCGATCATTCTCCGCTGGGCGCTCGCATTGTCTCTGAAGCGGGTGAAACGATTTATGTCAACCAGACCCTTCTGGATATGTATGGTTACAAAGGCATTGAGGAATTTAAGAAAACCTCTGCAAAAGAACGCTATACCCCGGAGAGCTACGCCGGGTATCTTCTCAGGCGTGGGAAAAGGCAGCGGGGCGAGTTTGTACCCTCCGACTATGAGATCAGCATCGTTCGAAAAGGCGGAGAAGTTCTCAACCTCCAGGTCTTCCGCAAGGAAAGCTTATGGAACGGCGAGCCGCAATTTCAGGTCCTGTACAATGACATTACCGAGCGCAAAATTGAAGAAGCTGCCCGGCGCGAGGGTGAACAGCGTCTGTCCGACATCATCGAATTCCTTCCGGATGCGACCCTGGCCATCGATAAAGACAGGCGGATCATCATATGGAACCGGGCGATCGAGGAGATGACGGGCATCCCTGCTCAGGAAATGATCGGCAAGGGAGACCATGCCTATACACTCCCCTTTTACGGGGTGGCCCGGCCGCAGCTCATGGATCTTTTCTGGGAATCTGAGCACGAAGTTGCCGCAAAGTACCCCATTCTGCAAAGAGAAGGCTATAATCTCGTCATAGAGGTATTCTGTCCCGCCCTTTATGGCGGCAAAGGGGCATTCGTCTGGGCCAAGGCCTCGCCGCTTCACGACTCCGAGGGACGACTTGTCGGCGCTATCGAGTGTATCCGCGACATTACCGAGCACAAGCAGGCACAGCAGGCGCTGCAGGCTGCTTTTGTCAAGAGGCAGGAACTGGAATTTATTATCAACCACAGCTCGGCAATTGCCTGGCTGTGGAAAGCCGCACCGGGATGGCCGGTGGAATATGTTTCAGACAATCTCACATGCTATGGTTACACCCCTGATGACTTTACAAGCGGCAGGATTGCGTTTGCCTCCATTGTCCACCCCGATGATCTCCCAAGGGTAGGCGCCGAAGTTGAGCAGTATTCCTATGAAGGCAGATCCGAGTTTACTCAGGAATACCGAATTTTTACAAAATCCGGGGAGATGCGCTGGATTGACAGCAGGACATGGGTGAGGCGCGGGCCTGACGGATCGGTAACCCATTACCAGGGTATTATAATTGACATCACCGAACGTAAGCGGGTGGAGGAGAAACTTCTGCGGAGCCTCGAAAGTCTCAGGAAAGCCATTGGCACCACCATTCAGGTCATGGTAGCGGCTGTGGAAACAAGAGATCCCTATACGGCCGGTCACCAGAACCGGTCGGCCGATCTTGCCCGCGCTATTGCCACAGAAATGGGACTTCCCCGGGAGAGAATTGAAGGCATCCGCATGGCGGGTAGCATTCATGACATCGGGAAAATGTCCGTTCCGGCGGAAATCTTGTCAAAACCAATAAAACTGAAAGCGCTCGAGTTTGCCCTGATTAAAGAACATGCCGGCAAAGGATTCGAGATGCTGAAGGATGTGGAGTCTCCCTGGCCGTTGGCGGAGATCGTCTATCAGCATCATGAGCGGATGGATGGTTCCGGCTACCCGAGACATCTGAAGGGGGAAGAAATTCTCATCGAGGCCCGGATACTGGCTGTAGCCGACGTGGTGGAAGCCATGGCTTCGCATCGACCTTACCGACCTGCTATCGGATTAAATGCGGCGCTGGCAGAGATCGAGAACAATAAGGGAAAGCTTTATGACGCAGATGCGGTCAATGCCTGTCTGAAACTATTCAACGAGAAGGGTTATCAGATGCTCGGTTAACAAAATATTGTAAGATGTATATGATCAAAAAGGAGCATACCCCATTAGTACTCGGTTCAATTGACGATGAAGAAACGGCTCTAACGGTCTGGAAAGGTCATTATGGAAGAGACTGAGCATAAGGGGCCGTAACGAAATGGTTAGAAATGTAATGGTTATTTCGTAACGGCCCCGAAGATCGGTCTGTTTCATGGCCATTGTCATGCTTTTTACCACAGAGTTCACAGAGAATCAGAGCGTTAAACGCTGAATTCCGTCGATCAGTTGCTTGAAGTTGATCAGCAGGCCCGTTTCAATCTCCATCCTCTGCGCCTCTGCGGTGAATTTTCCCGTTTCGAACAATGTAATTTTAAGCCTCCGGAAAAAGCCGGCCGCCCATCTGCCTCAACTGGTATTTTTGAACCTTGCCGCTTGCGGTCAGTGGGTATGACTCGACAAAGACAATATATTTTGGGATTTTGTACCGGCTGATCTTGCCTCGACAGAAGTCTTTTATATCGCTTTCGGTCAGATCGAATCCTTTTTTAGGGATGATAAAGGCGCCGACCTCTTCCCCGAATTTTTTACTGGGGACACCTGCCACCTGTACATCCGCAACCCCTTTCATTTGATAGATAAATTCCTCGATTTCCCGTGGTGAAATGTTTTCACCTCCCCGGATGATCATGTCTTTATGGCGGCCCGTGATGGAAATATAACTGTCTTCACCCATGACGCCCAGATCGCCGGAATGCAGCCATCCGTCTTTATCTATGGCTTTGGCGGTTTCTTCGGGCATGTTGTAGTAGCCTTTCATGACATTGTATCCCCTGCAGCAGATTTCGCCGACCTGACCTGCCGGTACCTCTTCGTTGGTTTCGGGGTCAACGAGTTTCACCTCGATTTCGGGCATGGGGCGGCCCACCGTGCGGACTCTCAATTCCAGAGAATCGGTGGTTTTGCTCTGTGTAATTCCGGGGGATGATTCGGTCAGGCCGTATACAATCGTTATTTCCCGGGCGTTCATTTTTTCAGCTACCGCCTTCATGATTTCGATGGGGCAGGGGGAGCCGGCCATGATGCCGGTTCGAAGCGTGCTGAAATCAAACTTGCTGAAAAGCGGATGTTCCAGAATGGCGATAAACATGGTCGGCACCCCGTAAACGGCCGTGCAGCGCTCCTGTTCGATGGATGACATGACCATGACCGGATCATAGCCTTCCAGAATCACCATGGTGCTGCCATGGCTGACCGCGGCGGTGCTTCCCAGCACACAGCCGAAACAGTGGAACAGCGGGACGGGAATGCACACCCTGTCGTTTGACGTGAATTTTTGATTCTCGCCGATCCAGAAGCCATTGTTGGCGACATTATAGTGAGTCAGCATGACGCCTTTCGGGAAGCCTGTCGTTCCGGAGGTGTATTGCATGTTGACCACATCATGGCAATCAATCTGCGCCTGTCGGCTCTGGTAGGCTTCATCGCTGGTCATGGCGCTCAAGGCCATGACTTCCGGAAGGGAATACATGCCGCGGTGCTTTTCCTGGCCGAGGAAAAATACCCGTTTGAGATAAGGAAAATTTTTGCTTTTCAGATGGCCCCGTTCCTGGGTTTTGAGTTCCGGCACCAGGTCGTAAACTGTTTGAACATAATCGGTATCGCGAAATCCGTCGATAATGAACAGATTTTCGGTATCCGATTGTTTGAGCAGATAAGAAAGTTCCGTGATTTTATAATTGGTATTGACCGTCACCAGGATGGCTCCCATTTTGGCCGTGGCGAACTGCAATGCAACCCAGTAGGGAATATTGGTTGCCCAGACTGCGACTTTTTCGCCCTTCCCAATGCCCAAGGCCATCAGCCCCTTTGCCAGCGTGTCGACCACCTGCCCAAATTCACGATATGTCAGACGAAAATCCCTGTCCACATATATCAGGGCATCATTGTCCGGGAATTTTTCAATGGTTTCGTCGAGCATCCGGCCGAAAGTGTACGATCTTATATTTGTTTCCGTCATTTATATTCCTCCCGTTGATCTGTTATTCCGGAAAATACAGGACCGCGTATATGGATGCTTTTTGCTCTCCCTTACAGCTGACACAATGCGGCACGATGGAATTGTAGTAAATGCTGTCCCCTTCTTTCAGTGAAAGCATTTTCTGCCCGTAAAGAACTTCGACTTCTCCTGAAAGCACCACGATGAATTCTTCGCCCTCATGGGAGGAGAGAGATTTTTCTTTTGCCGACTCCGGCAGAATCTCGACATAAAACGGTTCCATATGCCGGTCGCTTTTGCCTTTACCGAGAGAGTAGAAGTTCAGTGCCGCGGGTTTGCCCTTGCCGGAAAGCATGCTCAACTCTTTTTGCCGCTCATGACTGCGGATCACCAGAGGGTCCTGAGTGATCTGGTCATCTAGAAACGTTCCAAGCCGGACGCCCAGCGCCCTGGCTATTTTCAGCAGGGGGCCAAGAGACGGGTATATGTCGTCTTCCTGAACCGACAAGATAAACTCTTTGCTTAGACCTGTCTGCCCTGCAAGCTCATCAATGGTCAGTCCTCTTTTTTCGATTAAATTTTTAACACGTTGGCCGACCTTTTCGATTTTCATCTTTCCTCCTTTATAGCGGTTTTCGGATTGGGGCTCCGGCAAAAATAAATTGTACTGTTTTGACTGTTTTTTGTCCGCCCTCCTCGGTGTCTGAAAGGGCATATACCACAATTATGCACTCTTTCACACGCCTTGAAGACGAACACAAATCCCGGTTTATTTTTGACGATGCCCGAAAGTGAGTATCAACGGATTCGGTGATGCATATATCAAGTCATCGCGTCATGGCTTTTTTGGAAAAAGTAAACGCATGTCTTGAGCATGAAAAAGTAACGTCAGGAGCATATTGCGCTGACAGGTAAACAAGATCGCCCGGATGCCAGAACTCATGACGGTCTGCTGCTGTTTTGTCAACTGATGATAACACTGAAATATGACGAATGAGAGCCTTCCTGCGCTATTGTGGCGCTGGATACGGCTTTGCCGTTTATGCGCTCGCACCGTTTATTCATTCATGCCCACGCGATTTGACTGCAGTATCACTATCCGGCACACTGGTTTGTGGGCGAAGGTATTTATCCTTAAGCGCGTTGAACGGAGAAAGTGACTTAGTCTGTCGACAGAACTTGTCCGAATATTTTGGCATTGATTTTAAAGGAACAGCAAAAAAATCCGGCTGATTTTATAGTCGATATGAGGAGGTCACGATAATCAACCAACGCCTGACGATATGTTTCATATATGGCTGAGTTTGACTTCCTATCTGTCTTTGAGATAAAAATCAACTAGTTTTTTATCGATTACAGGTATATGCCTAACCGGGACAGCTCCGTGTCAATTAGCGTTTCCCATCCCCTGTTGGCTTTGGGGTTTGCCGGGCTCGGATGTGTGATGCGGCCAATGGGAATGCCGAGTCCGGCCAGCGCTCTTGCGGCCCGTTGTTCGGCAAACGCCCCGATTCCGATAACATATTCGGGAGAGATGACCTGGATGGTCCGGCGCAGTGCGCGGTCACAGATGTCGATCACTTTGGCCCGCTCAACGATACGAAGTGAATTCGGGGTTTTGTTTCGGCCGCTTGCTTCGATGAAAAGCAGGGGGCAGTAATTGAGGACTAAAAACCGGGCAAAGAACCGGTCAGGGCGGTTAAATTTTTTTTGTGCCCAGCCCCACAACCGTTTTCCGCTGATTTCGGAGCGGTGGCAGGAAAAGCCGGTTACCGGCCGTTTGGGATGGATGTGTTTCGGAGATCCAACGGCAGCTTCAATTTTCAGCCAGTCTCTGACTGCGTTGACCTCGCCGAAAGGGATGCCTGTCTGGGCCATTCCCCAGGGGCCCGGATTCATTCCGATGAAAACAGCTTCCTTTGGAGGCGTTGCAAAGCGTTTCAGATAGAGGCGATAGGGCTCTCTGGCATATTCAAGCGGGTTGTACACATGTGAGACCGGAGGGGTAAACGCCAGGGTGTTGAGTTCGGCAATCAAATCATCGGTGATGGTGTTCAGTTCGTTGAGACACATCGTGTTTAACCCGGTATTTTTATTGTTTTGGATGAGTGAAAAACGCAAGCGCACTGGCGTGCGGTAAATGTTGTTGCGTCTGGCGCAGAAAATGTGGAAAGCAGTGCCACCGGACGCTACCATAACAGTCGGCAGGGTTGTTCGCAAGAATTAAGATGCACGTGTGGCATGAACGGTGTGTGAGAAGTTCAAATCGGGTGTACGCCTGTTTTTTCAATTACTTTATGGTATGCTTATAATGGCTTGAAACAGATGGCTGTCGTCAGATGGTTTTTCTTTTGATTTTTTCAATAAAAACTGATATTTCGACCTGATATCGATAACGCTTTGAACGGGTGAATTTTCCGGCATGATATGAACGGCTTGCAGAGGGTGTAATGAAAATACTCCTGGTTGAAGATGAAGAAAGTATACGGTTTTTTATTTCTTACTACTTCAGGAAAAAAGGCCAGTCCATCGTTGCCGTAAACGATGCGGAAAGCGCTTTGGGCTTTGTGTGCAGGGAGATCTGGGATGTCGTGATTTGCGATTATGACCTTCCGCGAATGAATGGGATTGATTTTTTAAGGAAAGTCAGCCGGACACAACCCGGGAGTGTTAAAATCCTCATTTCGGGATATTCAGAAGCCGAGCTGGGGTATGACTCCGACGAAGCGGGGATCGATAAAATGATTCGGAAGCCTTTTAATGCAAAGGAGCTGGTAGATTGTATCAAGGCGCTGAAATGAGGCCTGATGGCCGGATGTTATTTTTTTGATTCGAGAATGTTTTCCACTTCATTGAGCATATCGTATATCCGTGAAAGTTCTTTAGAGAAGGCATGGCCCAATCGTTGGCGCAATACGCTGTCTCTGAATCCGGTCAGCTGTCGCGCAAACCAGATGAACGGATAAGTTTTTTCATCGATGGTGCGTTTTTCCGCATACAAGTCGTCCATTTTGTCCAGCAGTTCGGTAAATTCGGGGGAAAAATCCGCCAGCATTCTCATAGTAGTTCTCATTTTCCTCAGTCATTAGATCAAATCTGAGATGCTGCCCGGCATAAAGAGGCGTTATAACAGGTTTCATACTATTGTTTATTCAAGATCAGGGTTAAACATGGATTTTTGAAAAATTATGTCCGTTCGTTGAAAAAAGCCATGACACATTGGATGTGCGTCGTCATGGCGTCAAGGGCCCCCGGGGGTCATGCCGTTTGATGGCGTTGAAAATGTCGATGTGATGAGCCAGGCTTTTTTCAAGACATTCCAGATCCGTGTCCACGGCTCTGCGTGCCGCCCAGGCAGCGGCATTGCATTCAAGCCCCAGACGAACCTCAAGCAGATCTTTGAGGCTGACATCGCCGGGCATGAGTTTTTCCCCGGCCTTGAGCTGACCGCGGAAAATCAGCTCCCGGAGCTGATCAAATACCTGGTCGGCAACCAGTTTGGGTTTAATTGGATTCAGAGACAGTGTCATGATGTTTCAACATCTCCGCATAGATTTCTATGGGGTGCTTGACGGCGATCCGGTCCCCTGCCTGAGACAGCATATCTGAGATCTGGAGCATGCAGGCCGGGCATCCGGTTGCCACAACCGACGCACCGGTTGCCGAGATGCTATCCCGTTTTCGTTTTCCGATCGATGATGACAGGCCGTAATAGAGCAGGTTAAAGCTTCCTCCCATGCCGCAGCAACGGTCCGATTCGGACATCTCTTTCAGACAGTAATCGGGATTGGCCTGAATCAGCTGCCTGGGCTCGGACGATACCCCCAGAGATTTTTTTAAATGACACGGATCGTGGTACGTGAGGATCTGAGGATTCCGGGATGAATCATCGGCAGCACGCTCAAGTTTTAACTGGGTTACCATAAACTGGTTGATATCCAAAGTTTTTTCTGCAATCAGCGCAATTTTTTTACGAATATCGTCACTGTCCTGATTCGCCATTTTGGGCCACAGGTTTTTGATCGTCGATGTGCAGGTGGCGCATGCGGTAACCAGATAATCGAATTTCTCGGGGTCGAACCGCTCAAGATTGTGACGCACCAGTTTGTTGAACGTGGCGGTATCTCCGGAAGACAGGGCGGGAATCCCGCAGCATCCCTCGTCTCTGGCGATATAGACCCCGACCCCGTGATGGTTGAATACTTCCAGGGCGGCTTGGCCGATATGGGGAAAAATCTTGTCAATCAGACAGCCGACAAAAAAGGCGATTTTAATACCCGATGAACCGGGGGCCGTATCCAGCGCCGGTATGCTCCGGTGAAACGGGGTATCTGAAAGTGCTTTGAAGTGCCGGTCTCCCAACGGCGATACAAACCGGCTGCACGATGTCCCTGTCAGATCATCGACCGGTCTGGTAAATATGTGTTGAAATTTTGCGCCCCATTCCATCAGGTGATCAAACCGTTCGGGGTGGGCCAGCATGCCTCTCAGGATCATTTTCTTGGCAGCGGAAAGTCCCATGAAGCCGGTCAGAATGGCGCGGGCCTTCAGAAAAATCTCTATCACGTTGACACCGCTGGGACAGTTGGCGCTACAGCTTCCGCAAAGCAGACATTTGTTCAGGCGGTCGTTCACGCCCTTGGGGTTCTCGAACATTTTTTTCATCAGTCCGTCCAGCAGCGCGAGCTTTCCGCGGGCCACATCCGATTCAAGGCCGGTTTCCGCAAACAGGGGGCAGACGCCCTGGCACATCCCGCAGCGCATGCACACGGAAAGGCTGTCTTCCAGTTCTTTCATCAGTCTGGTGAGCTCTATCATACGATTCATATGGGTTATCCTTCCAATGGTTATCCAATAATTTTTCCGGGATTGAGAATGCCTTCAGGATCCAGTGCCTTTCGGATTTTTCGTGAACAGGTTATCGTGGCGGCCGTGGTTTCTTTTTCCATAAATCCGGATTTGGCAATTCCGATGCCGTGTTCACCCGATAAGGGGCCGCCCAGCTTCAGGGCGTTGTGAAAAATATCCTCAATAGCGGCTTTCACCCGTTTCCATTCGGTTCTGTCCCGGCGATCGGTCAGTATGGTGGGGTGAAGGTTCCCGTCTCCCGCATGGGTGTAATCCTCGACGGCCCGGATGGTGAAATTGCCCATGAATTCGAGGGTTGCCGGAATGATACGGATGGCGACAATACCGGCAACGGTTTCCGATGCATCCGCCATGCTGTCAGAGATGGCGACCATGGACTTTCTGCTCTGCGGCGGCGGGATAAGCTTGAGAATGATGCCGCTGAACACGCCCGATGTGCCTTCAGAGCCTGTCACCAGTCCGGCCAGATTGTATCCGGTTGCACACTTTACGGTTCTGGAACCGGTTTTTACGATCTCTCCGCCTGTGTCGAAAAATTCAAGTCGCATCGCACAATCCCGGGTCACTCCGTATTTGAGCCCCCTGAGTCCGCCCGCGTTTTCCGCTACATTGCCCCCGATAGTTGATACGGCCTGACTGCCGGGGTCCGGGGGGATAAAAGAGCCCTTTTTTTTCGGCGGCTGCAGCCAGTTTTGCCGTGATCACCCCGGGTTCGACTACGGCATACATGTCATCGGCATTGATATCAAGGATTCGATTGAGCGCATGGGTCAGTACCACCACAGCGTTTTGTGCCGGAATGGTGCCGCCGCTCAGGTTCGTGCCGGCCCCGCGGATCGTAACGGGCAGCCGGTTCTCATTGCACAGCCGGATGACGTTTCCCAGCGTCCCGCAGGTGACGGGTCGTACCTCCAGAGAGGGTACAACGGATTCCAGTACGGCAGCATCGTAAGAGTAAGTCACTCTGTCGGTATATTCAAGAAGGATATTTTCTGAACCGGCGAGGGGTGAAAATTCTTTGATCAGTACGTTGTTCATGATCTGATCGGACGTGCCTCCCCTGCTCCGGCTTCTGACCGGATCGGCTACCGGCCAGCTGATCACCACCTATGTGAACATGGTTACCTCTCCCCGGAAAAACGGGGAAAAGGCCGGTCCCGCGGTTTGCAAAAAAGAGCCGGCATGAACTGGCTCAAAAGGAAGGAATAGCAGATGAATAAGACAGACCGGGATCGAATTTTCTCAAATCTGGTTTCAGCGCTCGGAGACGGCGCCAGTGAGATTTCCGAAGCGGCCCCTGTTCCGGTGAAAGTCCTGGGACAGGACGAAAAGATCAAACAGCTTACGCACCTGCTGGAGGCGGTTCGTTCGGAAGTGTATTGGGTGCGGGCCGATACCTGGATGGATCAGTTCAAACAGATTCTGGTTAAAAAGGGGGTAAAGAGCCTCCTGTATGCCCCCTGGACCGGGCGGGATTGAACTGACGCTTGCCTTTGGCGTTCATGGTCCCAGACAGCTGCTCGTACGGGTGGTGGCGTTGGAATGACAATCTTTCTCAAAGGGGGTACGGGCTATAGCCGCCGCCTGTCGTCCCGGATAACCAGCAGACGCATATTCATGGCCATTTCATGAAGTAATCAAAACCAGACCCGGTTAGGAGTTCAAGTCGTTAAACTAATGCGGTCCGTGCCCGCAACCCGATTTCCATGGAATTGCCGTTACAAAAAACGCTTTAATTTTCTACCGTCCGTTCGCTTCGCTTTCTTGAGGCACAGAGCTCGCAGAGACCAAAACCGCTGTTTCGAGGCTCTGCGTTCTTCGCGTCTCGAGCGAAGCGGGCGGTAACTATAACGGGAAAAATTTTGTTTTTTTTGACAGCGTTTGAGGGATAAGACACCAATTGCAAAAACAGGACTACCCCTGCGATTGTAAAAAAAGGCGCTCATGATTTAATATACAGGGCAACGGGGGTTGATCTCTCCGGGAGGTGAAGATGATAAAGCTCAGGTCGTATGTCAAGCGCAGGCGTTTGGGTTGACGAAATTAAAGACTTGAAGGCGGTTCCTGTTCCGGATGAAATGATTGCCCGTCTATTCGATAATACGAGTGAGCGTTGATGCCGAAACGATCGTAAGATGCTTTTTCAGTTCAGGCAGACTTTCCCGGAGAACGGTGTAGGTTATGGAATGGGGATGAGCAATAGCGACGGCCGTACCGTTTTTCTGCGCGATATGAATCAGTTGATTGATTTGATTGCGGATGAAAGTCGCATCCTGTTTGTGATCCAGAAATACGTCTCTCTGGGCAAACGGAATCTGGAGCAGTCGTGCCGATGGATTGCAAAGTGAAAGCGACGTGGTACGGCTGTCAATAAAATACAGGTTCTGCTTTTTCAGTATCGTAAAAATCTGGTACATTTGAGTCGATACAGAAGTCATTTTAGATCCCATATGATTATTAACACCTTTGATTCCGTTTACGGCATGAATATCCTTGAGGAGCTGGTCGATGAGTTCATCCGGATTCATAGAAGTCAGAAGTGCTCCCGGGCCCGGATCAATCCGCGGATATTCGGTCGGTTCCATGGGCAGGTGAAGCATTATTTCCGTGCCTTTCGCATGGGCGGAACGAACAATACCCTTTTGAAACGGGCTGAATGGCAATATGGAGATCGTTAACGGGATATCAAGTTTTAGAAACTTTTCCGCGATGGCTTTGTCATAACCGATATCGTCTATAATAATGGCAACTTGAGGTTTCATTGAAACGCGTGACGGCTTGGATTCGGGTATGAGATTATTCGGACGTGCGTTATCCTGTGGATAGATTTTATATGCCGGAGGCTGGGGCGTTTTATGCGCCTGATGGATCGGTGCAGCCGGAGAAGTCTGCGGTGCAGGGCGCTTGGGAGAGGGCGCCTGCCGGATAAAATGACGGATCGCGATGGCAGATACAGCCACAACAAGGATTAGAATCCCTATCGCCATCATAATCTGTTTTATCTGATCGGTGAATGATCTCGAGACTGACGGGGAATCGCGTTTTTTGGATTTTTTCTTTTGGATTTTTTTTGCCATGGGTAATCCATGCAACACGTGACTGATTCGGTTGCCCGCCGGAAAAATTGCCGGATCACTTCCGGCAGGCAACCGGGATTGAAGCGTATGATGAATCAGTTGTTCATATGTTTCAATATGTCATAACTTTTCAATATTTCAAGCGCTCTTATGACCTGATTGTCCGTCTGAAGGTTCTCAACATCGATCGGTCCGTTTCGGAATTGATGTCCGGGGCCGGGCGTTTTTGGGTCTGCGTCGTCTTCCGGAGTGGTTTCCGGGGGCTTTTCGCTCTTTTTTTCGGGCTTGATGACTTCAAGATGATTTTTTAAATCCTTTTCCTTCAGCATGTGTGCTTCGGTGTCTGATGAATCAGCCTCGTCTTTGTCCAGGACGCGATTTTTTACTGTAATGTCCGGCGTGATTCCCTGTGCCTGGATGGACCGCCCGCTGGGGGTATAGTATCTGGCAACGGTTAATTTCAGCCCGTAGCCGTCCCGAAGGGTTTCAACGGTTTGTACCGATCCTTTACCAAATGAGGTGGTTCCCAGAATCAGGGCACGGTGATTGTCCTGCAGCGCGCCGGCAACGATTTCGGATGCGCTGGCACTGCCGCCGTTAATCAGTATGACAATCGGATAGGTTCTTCTGTCGGTGTCCGGATGGGCCCTGAAAATTTTTGTATTACGATTATCCCGGCCTTTGATGGAGACCACAATGCCATCTTCAAGGAATAAATCCGACACCTTGATGGATTGATCCAGCAGTCCGCCCGGATTGTCGCGAAGATCCAGAATAAGACCTTTTAAGGGGGGCGCTTCGGATTCCATCTGCATGAGGGCGTTTTCAAGATCCTCAGTGGTGTTGTCCCTGAAATTAGTAATCCAGATGTATCCGTATCCGGGCTCTATCATTTTGGCTCTGACGCTCTCGATGGGTATCAGATCACGAACGAGCTTAAATTCCAAGGGCTTCTGCTCGCCTTCTCGGACAATGGTAATTACGACACTTGTGCCTTTCGGCCCTCGCATTTTCTTCACGGCTTCCCACAGCATCATGTCCTTGGTGGGGGTATCGTCTACCTTTATGATAATGTCGCCGGCTTTTATTCCCTCACGGTATGCCGGTGTGCCTTCAATGGGTGAAATAACCGTCAGCACTCCTTTTTGCAGGGTGATGACAATCCCAATCCCGCCGAACTCGCCGTGAGTATCAAACCGGAGTTCATCGAACGCTTCTGGCGGCAGAAATGATGAATGCGGATCCAGGCTGGTTACCATGCCCTGAATCGCTTTTTGAATCAGGTCCCTGCTTTCCACATCATCGACGTAGTTTTTTTCGATGATGTCGATGACATCCGAAAACAGTTTTAATCCTTTATACGTTTCTTCATTATTTGCGGACGAATCATGAAAAAAACCGGTTCCCACCGTCCAGAAAATAACGGCGATGGTCATGACCAGCCACAGCCTGGTATGGCGCTGTTTTTTATATGTCATTGTCGGTTAGCCCCCCCTATGTGTTGAAAAAAATGGCGGATATGGTCCTTTGTTTATTTTGCGGTTTGTCCGGATATGAATAAACCTTATGGCGGTGAGGTGCAGAGTCGTTTCCGGATTGCTCCGATTGTCATTGATGGTTAAGGGCGTTTGCAAAAATAATTTCACATTATAAGCGCCGGTGCATCCTGCGGCGCTGAGTTGAAAAAGCTCGGAATATGCCGGATTGTGAGGTTTCGTGTCCTGCCGGCCGGCCGTTTCACAACTTAAAATTGTGAACAGGATGTTCAATGCTTTTTCATGGCCCTGATCAATGATGGGCGCTGGTTATCTCCGGAAAATCTTCATGGCGGATCCATTTCAGAGGATCCAAGGCTTTCCCGTGATGGCGAATTTCAAAATATAACTTCGCTCCGTCGATAGAACCGGAATCACCAACTGTTGCGATCACTTCCCCGGCGTCCACCCGGTCGCCAGTGGCTTTAAACATTTCTTCAGTATGCGCATAAACGGTATAATAATGATCCCCATGATCAATTACGATCATATTACCATAATTTTTAAGCCAGCTGGAATAAATAATTCGACCGGCGCTTACAGCGGTAACCGGTTCGCCTCTTTCAGCCTGTATATCAATTCCGGATCGGAAAAGGTTGCTGTTTAATGACGAATGTTTATACGGTCCGAACAAATTTTTGTTTTTACCCCTTACGGGTGTTTTAAGCAACCCCCTAAAAGAGGAAAACCGATCAATTGAAGGGGTGTTCTGTTGAACCGACGTGTTGAAGGACTCAATTATCTGCTCAAGTTTCAATGCTGCCTGCTTTCGCGATTCGACCGCCGCCAGTTCCAGAGACCTCCGGGTTTTGATTTCAGATAAAATATCTTCCCGCCGAGCTTTTTCCCGGCTCAGTGTCTCCAGCCGGCAGTTATATTCTTTCTGCATTATCAGCTCGTTTTTTTTTCCTGATTCAAGTTCAAGTAAAAAATTTGCAAAATTTTTCTTATCAGCAATCAGTTTGGTCCTGATCCGGTCGTCATGGGTGAGAATACGTTTCATGTATGTTTTCTGCTGAAAAAGCGTCGTAAGGTTGCCGGTCGCAGCCAGTGCATTCATGCTGCCCAGGCGGGTGATGGCGTACAGGGCTTTCAATCGGTTGGATGCATAGCGCTCGTTGTCCGTGATTTGCTGTTTCAGTGCCTGGCAGATGGTTTCGGTTTCGTTGATCCGTTGTCCGATGTTTTGGATTTTTTTGTCGATGTCTCGGAGCTGATTTCGGGTATCAGCAAGCGTAAGCTCAATTTTGTTCAGATTTTGAATCATATCGGATTCCGTTTGGGTATACGAACGAATTTTTTCTTTTGAGGCGCTGATCTGCTGATGGAGACTGTCAGCCTTCTGCCTGAGCGCGGCAGGATCCCGGGGGAATTTTTCCACCTCTGAAATATTTACATACCGTTTCCGGTTAATGATATAGCCAATCGTATCTCCATCGGTGACTTTGATCCATTCATCGTCGGGTGAAGACAGGACCGTCAGGGAGGTGCCTTTTTCCAGGACACTGAGAGGTGTTGCTGTGGTTCCGGGCCCTGTCCGAAGCGTCAGTCGGTCTGCTGAAATAACGGCCGTCAATTTTTTCTCTTCCCCGAAGGTGCGCATGGGCATCAGGCTCAGTGCCATGACCGTTGCGATGAAGACTATGCGTTTAAAAACTGTTTCAGTGAAAAATAACACCCCAGCCATCCTGCACCCATGCTGCCCGTAAATATGGCAATGATATGGTTCAATGGTAGAAAGCGGATATGGAAAAGACCTGCGGACAAGTTGCTGTCGATCTGGCCCGTCAAGTATCCATATACGGCGTACAAGGCGCAAACCCCTAAAACGGCTCCCCCCGCGCCATGGATAACGGCCTGAATATAAAAAGGGGTTTTGATGAACCGGTCTGTGGCCCCGACCAATCGCATGATTTCTATTTCCCCGGCTTTGGAATAAAGCCCCAGGCGCATGGTGTTGGCTACGATAAATGCGGCGGCCATAAAAAAAAGACCCCCCATGGCATAACCGGCCAGACGCACCAGATGAAATACATGAAATACTCGTTCGATCCACTCCCTCCCGTATTCAACTTTTTCCACCGGATCAAAGGATTCGATTAATGTTGCGATGGTTTCCACCGGATGATCCGATTGTAATGCGTCGCTGATGTGAATTTCGAAAGCATCGGGCAAAGGGTTTTCAGTTAAACCGTCAAAAAAAGACGCCTGATGAATCATCTGCTCTTTCATCTGTACAAGCGCTGCTTCTTTAGATATGAACCGCACGGAATTCACCCCTCCAATGGCTTCAATTGAACTCTGCGCAGCGCTGATATTCGCCTCGGTTACGGCCGGTTTTAAATAAACCATCATGTGAAATCCCTGTTTCCATGAATTCATGAACCCCTGTGCATTGACGGAAAACAGGGTGAACGCGCTGATGATCAGAATGGAAAATGCAATCGTGGTAACGGTGATGGCGTTAAGAAAGGGATTTTGAATCATGTCACGGAAGGCCCGTTTTATAAACAGAATCATCATGTGCCGCTTTCAGAAATTCATGTGCTGAATACATCCGTTGTTGAGTTGAATTTCCCGCCCGCCGGTTTTACGGATCAGCCCCTTGTCGTGAGTTGAAATAATTACAGTGGCCCCGCGCATATGAAACCGGTGTAACAGATCCATTATCATATCGGCTGATTCACAATCCAGACTCCCGGTAGGCTCATCGGCAAGGATGATCTGGGGATTTCCGGCAACGGCTCTGGCAACGGCTACTTTTTGCTGCTCTCCGCCCGAGAGGTATGGGGGGTAGGCATAATGCCTGTCTTCCATGCCGATAATCCTCAGGAGAGTGGTTACTTTTTTACGTATTAAACGGTTGTTGGTCTCGCCGGAGGCTTCAAGAACCAATGCGATGTTTTCAAATACGGTTTTCGTCGGTATCAGCTGATAATTTTGAAAAATAATTCCGAATTTGCGTCTGAGAAAGGGGATCCGTTTCCGGGAAATTCTGGACAGGTTTATTCCGTCAACCAAAATCTGGCCTTCGGAGGTCGGCTCCCCGAGATAGAGCAGTTTTAGAAGGGTGGATTTTCCGGCGCCACTGGGGCCGCTGATAAAAAAAAGTTCATTTTTCGCTATGTCCAGGGAGATATCCATCAAGACGTGTTTTGATCCATACCGTTTGTGGACATGAAACATACGGATAATGGAACTGAGGTCGCTGCCGGTTGTCATGGTCATAGTTTCCATTGTCTGATGATGCAGAATTTGGCGTCGCTCCGGGTGCCTGGCGAATTTACTGGCGGGCATAAGCTGTTTGTGCCCCAAGTAATAAAAACTTATCCCGATAGGGTGCAAAAGTCAAGGAAGCTGAAAATTCATGGCATTATGGGCAATGTTTCAGCGATTGGCCGCAAGTCGTTTACCGTGTTGGCGATTTATTTTTCACCATTTTGTTTATGCAACGACGGGGTTTATTTTGGTTTGACCCTGTTACGTATAGCTGTTATACATCGGTTGAGTTCAGGGAGGGCTGGCAACAGTTTTTCCTGCTTAAGCCTCCACGGGTTCCCAAAATGCTTCTTCCATCCATGTGGAGGCTTTTTTATATGATTAGACGGCTAAAATCAACAGATTGTTAACTCCGGTTCGGGGAAGATGCATGTTCACTGGTTATCAACTGCCTTTCGTTCCGGGTACACCGTCATCTCCTCCTTGTGTTTGATGTGTTAACCTTTGAAGCCAGCCGTATGGCAGATTCTGGTGATGGAAATGACAACAGAAGGTAATATGAAACAGCGCATGAAAGAAGAATTGATTAGTATCCTCTGCAAAAAATCGTTTAAATACAGCCCGGATTCCATATTTAAACTGGTTTCCGGGAAGACGAGTTGTTTTTACGTAAACTGTAAACCGACCACATTAAGTCCAAGAGGAATGTATCTGGTGGGGCATCTGGTCTTTGATTCCATTGCACATTTGCACGTTGACGGTGTGGGCGGCCTTACGTTTGGTGCCGATCCGATTGCCATTGCGACGGCCTTTGCATCGGAGTTGAACGGCAAGCCGGTCAACGCGTTTTCCATACGAAAAGATCGGAAGGATCACGGAATTTCCAAATGGATTGAAGGCGACATGCTGCCGGGCCAGCGGGCGGTTATTATCGACGATGTTGCAACGACCGGGGGATCCACCATCAAGGCGATCGAGCGGGCACGATCAGAAGGCATAGACGTTGTCAAGGCGGTGATACTGGTGGACCGTCAGGAAGGTGGCATCGAAAATATCCGTCACCATGTGGATGATGTCACTGCGATAATCACTAAAGATGATTTGATCCGGCACTGCAAATAGAAGCAAACCGGTTAAGCTACCGTGTCGAAATTATAACTTAACCGGTTTATCAGTCAACGATATATGTGGCACAGGCATCCTCGGATTCCCAGGTGGCTACACGGCTGACACGAATGGATGGATCATCGATGGCCTTCTGAAGCGTTTGGGCGATATATTGCGAGATGATTTCCGAAGACGGATTTTTTTCCTGAAAGTAATTCAGCTCATTGAGAAATTTATGATCGAGCTGTTCCATGATCGATGAGACATGCTTTTTGAGTTGTCCAAAATCGATCAGTACACCGGCCGAATTCAGCGTTTTACCGGTTATATATACCTCGACTTTCCAGTTATGCCCATGAAGATTTTCGCATTTTTTTGATACCATTTTCAGCTGATGGGCCGCGGCAAAATGGGTAACGACTTTTAATTCAAACATGTAAAGCGGTTTTTCCTTTCGTAGTCAAAGCGATCAGTCGCTATTTGGCCGCTTTTGCCGGCTGGGTGTGGAGAATATTTTTTAACTTGGTGGACAGTTTTTTCGATTCAAGCTTCGCAAATTCTTTCAGCAGAGCTTCCTGCTTTTTATTCAGGTTGGTCGGCGTTTTAATCATGATCTGAATAATCTGATCGCCACATTTTTCATTTCTAAGGGAAGGAATGCCTTCGCCGGTAAAATGAAAAAGGTCTCCGGGTTGTGTCCCTTTCGGAATTTCGAGCTGCTTTTCACCTTTAAGGGTGGGTACGGCGATGCTGTCTCCCAGAGCTGCCTGAACAAAGGAAATCGGTATCTGGCAGATGACATCGGTATCGCGACGGTGAAAAAAATCATGCGGCTCAACATGGATGAATACATACAGATCCCCATGGGCTCCGCCATACACCCCCGCTTCACCCTCTCCGGACAGGCGAAGCCGTGATCCGGAATCAACCCCTGCCGGAATTTTTACGCTGACTTTTTTGGTGCGTTTTACCTGGCCGCGTCCTTTGCAGGTTTTGCAGGGATGGGAGATGGCCTGGCCATTTCCGTGGCACTGCGGACATGTGGTCCGGACGGTAAAAAATCCCTGCGAGCGGGACACCTGGCCCGTCCCTTTGCAATATGAACATGTTTCAGGCTTTGTGCCCGGCTCACAGCCGCTGCCGTGGCAGTCCGGGCATGCTTCCATTTTTTCAATATCCAGATCGGTTTCGGTGCCAAAGGCGGCATCCATAAAGCTGAGTGCCAGATCGTAGCGCAAATCAGCTCCTTGTTGCGCCCGGCTTCTCGGTCGTTTTCCCGAACTGAATCCAAAAACATCTTCAAAAATGTCCCCAAAGCTTGAAAATATATCCTCAAAACCTCCGAATCCGGAAAAGCCGGAACCCTCGAGTCCCTGATGGCCATATTGATCATAGAGTCTTCGCTTCTGCGGGTCTCTGAGTGCATCATAAGCCTCGGCGGCTTCCTTGAAATTTTCTTCCGCCTCCTTGTTGCCCGGATTCCGGTCCGGATGATGTTTCAGTGCAAGCTTGCGGTAAGCCGCCTTTAATTCAGGGTCTGAGGCATTTTGGCTCACACCGAGAATTTCGTAATAGTCGCGTTTGGTAGCCATTTAACTCCCTGCTTCATTGTTCATGCATATTGCTATGACAGGTTTGATGTGATAATAAAATAAAAATCTTTTCTAAACATCTTAAACAGTTGAATGCCGGTCCGGTCCGTTTTGATGCAGCCGGTTCCGGGCAATAGTCAAAACCAACTCAATATTGCAATTTAATACAAAAATCAGGGTTGTCAATGAAGAATGTGGAATTGCCTTTTATAAAAGATATGTTTGATACCATAGCGCCGACCTACGACTTTCTAAATCGGTTGCTGAGCTTGAGGCAGGATGTGTACTGGAGGAAAAAACTGGTATCTTCTCTGGCGCTTCCCGATGGGGCATGTGTGCTGGACGTTGCCTGCGGCACAGGGGATGTGATGATGGAGATTGCAAGGCAGAGGCAAAATGCATGGGTTGTCGGTGTGGATTTTGCATCGAACATGCTCGAGCTGGCCGGGAAAAAAATTTATCCTTCCGTTTCGGCCGGTCTGGCGGCAGCCAATGCGCTGCATCTTCCGTTTGGAAGCCGTACGTTCGATGCCGTCACCATAGCGTTCGGCATCCGGAATATCGGGGATAAACTTACAGCTCTCCAAGAATTTTATTCGTGTTTGAAGCCGGGCGGATGTCTGGGGGTGCTTGAGCTGGCGACCCCTGAAAACCGCCTGTTGCTGTCCGCTTATCTGACGTATTTTCAAAAAATTCTTCCGGCTATCGGTGGTTTTTTTTCCAGACAGATCAAGGCCTACCGGTATCTGCCCGAATCGGTTGTGAATTTTCCCAAACCTGCTGTCTTTGCCGGCCTGATGCGTCAGGCCGGCTTTATGCACATTCGCTGGCAACCCATGACGATGGGTATTGTCAATCTGTATATCGGCTACAAGGCCTGAGGCGAATGTGTCCGTTATCCTAAAAATGCCCTTCGAATTATCGTGTCTTTTTTCCACCATTTATCGTCCCGTTCCGGATATTCGATGGTGTAATGAAGTCCGCGGCTTTCTTTTCTGTGCATGGCGCATTTTATGATCAATTCGGAGACAATGGCAATATTTCTCAACTCGATCAGATCTGCTGAAATTTTAATGTCCCAGTAGTATTCCTCGATTTCTTTTTGAATGTTTTCTATACGCCGCTTTGCTCTGTCCAGACGTTTGTTGGATCGAACGATGCCAACGTAATTCCACATGAATCTGCGGATTTCATCCCAGTTATGAGATACCATGATGGCTTCATCGCTCTGGGTGGTTCCGGTTTCGTCCCAGGGCGGCGCCTTTATAGGTGTTTCAAAATCCATGGTAGATATGTCTTTGACCGATTGTTTGAAAGCCGTGTCCGCATAAACCAGAGCTTCGATCAGGGAGTTGCTGGCCAGTCGGTTGGCCCCGTGAAGACCGGTGCATGCAGTTTCTCCGATTGCGTAAAGTCTCCGGATGTCCGTGCGGCCGTGAATATCCGTTGTGATTCCTCCACACATATAGTGAGCGGCAGGCACGACGGGAATCGGATCTTTTGTCATGTCTATGCCAAAGGAGAGACATTTTTTGTAAAGGTTTGGAAAACGACGTTTGATAAATTCAGAATTCTGATGGGAAATATCCAGGAAAACCGAATCATCCCCGCTTTTTTTCATTTCCGTATCAATGGCGCGGGCAACTTTGTCCCGGCACGCCAGATCCTTCATGACGGGCTCATATTTTTCCATGAACGCGTGTCCAGCTGAATCGATCAGGATTGCGCCTTCTCCCCGGACCGCTTCAGAAATCAGAAAGTTCTTTGCGTCCGGGTGAAACAGACAGGTCGGGTGAAACTGGACAAATTCAAGGTTGGCGACCGAAGCTCCGGCTCTGTAGCCCATTGCGATACCATCGCCGGTGGCTATATCCGGGTTGCTGGTGTATAAATACACTTTGCCGGCTCCTCCCGTGGCAAGCAATGTGATTTTTGATGTGAAGGTATGAACTTTATCCGTTGTTCGGTCAAGAACGTAGGCGCCGCCACAAAATCCCTTGAGTGTCGTAGTCACCATTCCGCGGTTCAGGCGGGTGGAGTAGGTAATCAGGTCGATGGCGATATGATTGTTATAGACGGTTATGTTTTTATTCCGCTGAACCTGATCAGCTAAAACGCTTGCAACCGCAAGACCGGTCATGTCCTGAGCATGAACAATGCGTTTATGAGAATGGCCTCCTTCCCGTCCAAGGTCCAGAGACGGTGATCCGGAGTCATTTTCCTGGGTTTCGCTCAGGTTGAAGTTGACCCCCATGGCAATCAGTTCCCGGATTCTTTCCGGTCCCTGTTTGACAACCATTTCAACGACTTCATTTTTGCAGAGTCCTGCTCCGGATTCGTGCGTATCATGGATGTGATTGTCAAATGAATCCAGGCTGCTGAAGACAGAGGCAATTCCTCCCTGAGCCTGTGTGCTGTTACTGTCCATGAGCTCTTTTTTTGTGATCAGGACAACTGTACCGAAATCGGCCGCTTTTAAAGCAAAGGAAAGTCCTGCAACGCCACTGCCGATAACTAGAAAATCACTTTGTATCTCCATAAAAGATCTCTTTCATGTAATCAATTAGATTGATCAGCGCCTGACCGGGATTCCGATAATTTTTTCAGATTCAAGTCAGGCCTGCATTTTAACCGAAGGTATGCCCCTGGTATGTTGAGGTTTAAAGTTCCGACCCGGCACATAAATCCGGAAAATTATCAGTTGTCTGTCAGGTACGGTGTGGCGGCTGTTCAAATTCGACACAGCCTGTTCATCAAGCCCTCGGATTATAGTAATGAGCTTGAACGTCGACGTTTAGAGCTGACGCCGATGATAAAGCCTGCCAGTAAAACACCGGCCCCGGTTAAAAACCATTTGATATTGCGGCTGAGTTTTAACTTGATCAGTTCGGATTCATATGTTTCCACTTTCTGAGATTGTTCGGAAAGCTGTATGGTTGTCTGTTCATGTTCTGATTTGAGCTCAAGAAATTGAGCGGATTCCTTTTTCAGCGCTTCATAGTCGGTGCGGGTTTGATCCAGCTCTTTTCCGATTTTCGACAAATCGTCGATCAATGTTTTGTTTGCTTGTTTGAGTTCAGTGTTTTCACTTGCCAGTACCGAAGCCCTGGATTGCAAACCGGCATGTTTTTCCTGAAGGTTTTTCAGGGTAAGGCTGTCGGGGATTTCCGACGAAAGATAACGGCTCAGGACCCACCCCTCATTTCCCGTACCGAGACTGACTTTGGACCAGTCCTTCCCGGATTCAATCAGGTCAACCTGCTGACCGGATTTCAGTAAGGCAATAATCTTGTGGTCAAGCCCCCGCCCCGTTCTCATGGTAATCTCCCTGATGTCGGAAATATACATGGTGTCCGCGTGGGCATGAGAAATGAATGCTGTCAGAAAGCACATGGCTAAAAGAAAATATTTCATAGAAGAACACTCCTGCAGTGAATCAGGTTATGATATTAAGTTCCATCGCTTTTCGATGGTTAGTTCAGATGCCCGGTTTGTCCGGTTCCATCCATAACGTGGTTATTTCCCGGAATTTGCCTGTCGGGCCTGAGGACAAAATTCCTCGATTCGGAGATCTGTTCAGGGGTTTAATCCTTCGCGCTGTGACCATACGTAGACGATTTCATCTCTGTATCGTTACCTGTTTCGAATAGGTCAATATTATTTTTAATGTCAAATAAAAAAAGCGGTTTCGTAAGTTTTTGGCAACTAATTTTTAGTTTGAGTTTAAAAAAAAACTGTTGTCAATAATTTCTTTTAAATTTTATTATCCTATGATAATTTAAAAAAGTTGTTTGTCAATGTAAAGCCACCGCTGGCGACCGCCTTGAGTTGAAAGCTTCTACACGGGCCGGATCTATTGTGTCCAATGATTAGCGGATATGGCTTCAGGGGGGGATGTCCCGTGGTAATGAATTCTGTCCCCCGGAAAATGCAGGCAAAAGGAAAAAAATTACAGATATGATAGCGCTTGATTTGCAATGCAACAACGGACATAGATTTGAGGGATGGTTTGAGGACAGCCAGGCCTTTGAAGAACAAAAAGAAAAAGGGCTGATAGGCTGCCCGGTATGCAGCAGCACCGATATTGCCAGAATTCCTTCGGTGTTTGCGATTAAGTCTGCTCATCCGGAATCGAAGGATTATCTCGATCAAAAAAAACAGTCCGAAATTATCACCAGAAGCATTGCCATGTATATTGATAAAAATTTTGAGAATGTGGGCTGTGATTTTGCCAAAGAAGCATTGAAGATGCATTATGGGGTTTCGGAGAAAAAAAATATCCGGGGTACCAGCTCTGATGAAGATGAAAAAATGCTTCGGGAAGAAGGTGTGGAAATTTATAAAATTCCTCTGCCCGACACCGAATCTTAGTCAAGTCCCCCGTTTTAATACGATCTGGTAACCGAACGCGAAAGCCCATCCTGTCGCACTGTCCCAGCTGGCAGCGTCTGACAGGATGGGCTTTTTTACAGAAGATAATCTGTTACTGCATAAAACTCCACAAAATGCCAGCCCCAATGGCAGACCCGATCACTCCGGAAATGTTCGGGGCCATGGCATGCATCAGCAGAAAATTGGTCGGATCTTCGGATTGTCCCACGATCTGAACGACCCGGGCGGAGTCGGGTACCGCCGAAACACCAGCCGCTCCGATCAGTGGATTAATTTTATGTCGCAGGAACAGGTTCATGATTTTGGCAAAAATGACTCCGCTCGCTGTTGCAATGGCAAAAGACACGGCGCCTAAGCAGAAAATGCCTATAGATTGAGCCGTCAGGAAAACATCGGCCTGAGTGCTGGCCCCGACCGTTATTCCGAGCAATATGGTTACCGTATCGATAATGGTTGATCGGGCGGCCTGGGCAAGGCGCTCGGCGACGACACATTCTTTCAGCAGATTGCCGAAAAACAGCATGCCGAGCAGTGGCAGGGCCGCCGGAGCCAGAAAGCAGCAAAGAAGGAAGGCGATGATGGGAAAGATGATTTTTTCGCGTTGGGAGACGGTACGGGGCTCTTCCATTTTTATCAGTCGTTCTTTGCGTGTGGTCAGCAGTCTCATGATCGGCGGTTGAATAACCGGAACCAGTGCCATGTAGGAGTATGCCGCAACGGCAATCGGGCCGATGAGTTTCGGGGCCAGTTTGGCGGTCAGAAATATGGCGGTTGGTCCGTCCGCTCCCCCGATAATCCCGATAGAGGCAGCTTCATTCGGAGCGAAGCCCAGGGCCAGCGCGCAGAGAAATGTTAAAAAAATTCCCATTTGCGCGGCGGCTCCCAGCAGCATCAGAAGGGGCCTGGCCAGCATCGTGGAAAAGTCGGTCATCGCACCGATCCCCAGGAAAATCAGCGGGGGGTAAATGCCGGAAGTAACGCCGAAATACAGATAATGCAGCACGCTGTTGTTCTCATAAATGCCAAGGCCGAGTCCTTTGAAAACCGGAATGTTGCCGACCAGGATTCCAAACCCGATAGGTACCAGAAGCAGTGGTTCATAGTGCTTTGCAATGCCGAGATATATAAAGATTATGCCGATAACGATCATGATGCAGTGCCGGTAATCCGCCAGCGCAAAACCGGTGTTGGATAAAAATTGCAGTACAAGATTTTCCATTTTACAGTTCCAGCTCCTCTATTCGTATAACGACCGTTATTTTTTGGTTTTTAAACGAGTCGGTTCTTCCCAGAAAAAATACCCCTCTCCGTCCGGTTTGATGATACCTTTCTGAATCAGGCTGTTAATGGCGGCAAAGGGATGATCCAGACCGCGATTTTTTGCCAGTTCAAGAAGTTTTGGAAGCGGGAAAGGTTCTTCAAGTGTATCAATCAGCATTTTGTACTGTCGGATGATTTCCTGATGAATTTCAGCCGGAGATCGTTCAGTAACTATCGGGGACCGCGTATCTGACGATAAAAAATGCGTTTTGATCCGTTGAAGAAATTTCGCTTTTTTATCCCAGAGATCAAGGGCCTTGTGCAGTTGTGAAATAAAAAGAGAGAGAACTGTGAGTCCTGTGAAAACGATGGTAATTCCCAAAAAAGATATCACCCATCCGTTGTGTGCCGATATTGCTTCTAAGCCAAACAAAATATCCCTCCATACTTGTCGGGTCGATTTTCAAAAGACTTTCCGGGTGCTGGCACCCTTTTCAGATCAAGCGGAAGGCTCTGAGGCAACCTCATGCCTGGATAAGGGGTTGGCGTATATAAACTGGAGTCTGTCTAAAATGATCGAATTTATTTTTTCTAAAAACTGGGTGGCCAGTTCAGCATTTTCCTGAATCAGCCCCTGCAGTTTGCGAGAGTGAATCGATAACACTTCGCCATCGGTTAAAGCCACAGAGGTGCCTTTGTATTTGAAGGGAGTTATAAATGAAGACCAGCCGATGATATCCCCCCGGTCATGCAATGTGTAGCCCCTGCCATCTTTGAAAGATACCATGAAGTTACCGGACATAATAATGTAGAGAGAATGGGCGGGATTTTTTTTCCGGATCAGCACCTCCTCTTCGCTCACTTTTACCGGATAGATTAAGGAGGAAAGTTTGTGCAGGTTGCTGGAGCAAATGTCATCAAAGATACTGATTGATTTAAGGATATTGACGTCAACGGCCATAGGTTCGTCCTTTCGGTGGCTGTCCGGCTGTAAGAAAGTTTTTTTCAATCAAAATAAGCCGGGCGGACATATACCGGGTTTGAGTTTATTTAAATCGTGTGGAAACGGAAAAATTCCGGCTTGCTCAGGCGCACCGGACTCAAATTTTAATTTCCGACACATGCACTGTCTTATGGTTTGTATTTTAACCCGCCGGGAACAGAGAAAAATGAAATCGGATTTTCCGTTCGGGCACTAACCGGAATAATTATAAATCAATGCGGCAATCGCATGAACGTATTGCAGAGGGAAAACTGATCGAACTATTGGTTTTTGCCGGTGTTATAGCAACCGGGTATATAAGCTGAGCAAGCTTACGTTTTAACCCAATTCGACATACCCACTTGTATGGCAAATGTCTGTCAGATGACAAGCAGGGATGGAAAAAGAAAAACCCGGACCGAATAAAAACAGGTAAGCCCGGGCGTCAGGGTGCGCAGCTGAATTGCGGCAACGCCGGCAAGACGTGTGAGCAGACGAATCTGCCTCATGAGATGTTTGCAGGGATGTGCAAACCGTCTTTGCATCTGTGTTAAAATTTATGGTTCCGCTTCAGGTGTTGCTGCATGCGACATGCATGACCGGATAGGCAACCGGATGCAATTTGTCTTATTCCGTAGCCTGCTATTTGCTATATGGCATTCGCCAAATGTTTAAAAAAATATATTATATAAAACAATTAATGACTAGAATGTCAAGGATTAATTTGGGACGTTAGTCATTCTGGCAACCCGGAAAAAACGATCCGGCTGCCAGTCCCTCTTCCGGCTGTTCAAGTCCTCATGTATTTTTGTTTCGAAGTTTTCAATAAAAACGGCGGGATGGTCAACGGGGATATTTTCAGTGTATGCGCTGTGGGGTGAACCGTGCCGGATCAGTCTTCCGGTTTAAAGCCGGATTCGTTCAGATACTGATCCCATTCCATGGGGAGCAGTTGCTGCTTTTTGTTATTGCAGTCTTTACAGGCCGGAACAATATTGCCCTTGGTGCTTTTTCCCCCCCGGGATATGGGCACGATATGATCCATCGTCAACTCATCCGGGGGAACCCGGCGTTCACAGTAATAACAGAGGCCTTTGGCGCAGCGACGCTTCCACCACTGTGACCACCTCAGCTCTCTGGCCTTCCGGCGTTCCCGCCGGATGTCTTCTTCCTCTAAATATAGCGCAAATGGTTCCATATAACCCCTTGATTTCCGTATCGTGGTTACTGTGTAGCATCTATTTACAATATGTCAAAGGCTATGGGCGGGACAGGCCTTAGTAGCCGAATCTGTTCAAAGCCCTTGAATCCTTGCTCCAGCCTTTCTGAACACGGACAAACAACTGGAGAAATACCCTGGTGCCGAGCATCCGTTCAATATCCTTACGGGCCGCTTCACCGATGGCTTTCAATTTGCTGCCCTTTTTCCCGATAATAATGCCTTTCTGCGAATCCCGTTCAACGTGAAGGGTGGCGCTGATATGGACAAGGGCCTTGCCGGAATCTTCCTTGAACGAATCTATCGTGACAGCGATTGAATAGGGAACTTCCTGGCCGGTTAACCGGAACGCTTTTTCCCGGATCATCTCTGCGGCTATAAACCGTTCGGGTACATCTGTCAGGGTGTCTTCCGGGTAATAAGCGGGGCCGAAAGGCAGAAATTCTTCAAGCGTCCGGGGGATTTCTTCCACCTGGGTCCCGTTTCTGGCCGATATCGGTATGATGGCTTTGAACGGATATTGATTGGCCCACTGATCAATGAGCGATAGCAGATTGGGTTTTTTGACCAGATCGATTTTGTTCAGGGCCAGAATAACCGGCTGTTTCCGCTTCCGGAGATTTTTGATCAGAATGTCTTCCGATTCAGGAGCCGGTGATGATGCATCTGCCATTAAAAGAACCGCATCCACGTCACCCAGAGCGGAAAGCGCCTGCTCGACAATTCTGACATTCAATAACCTGCCGGCTTTGTGCACGCCGGGGGTATCGATAAAAATCAGCTGTGCTCCGGGTCTGTGTAAAACTCCCAGAATTCTGTTACGTGTGGTTTGGGGCTTTTCAGATGTGATGGATATCTTCTGCCCCAGCATTCGGTTTAGCAGCGTGGATTTGCCAACGTTCGGCGCTCCGATGATTGCGATAAATCCGGATCTGAAAGCATTATATGTCTCAGGGGTTTGGTTCATGGTTACGTCTTGTCTATGACTGATTGGACGGTTAATAGTTTTTCGACAGCGTTCCAGACATCCGGCACGCCCTGTTTGGTTTTTGCGGAGAAAACGATGAGATTCTCCTGATTTATTGACAGCGTATCTGCGATCATTGCTTTCTGTTTTATCTGGTTGGTCTTGGACAGCTTGTCTGATTTGGTCAATACCGGAATGATGGGTATACCAAGCTGATTGAGCCAGCGAATCAGGCTGAGGTCTTCAGGGCTTGGAATGCGGCGCATATCCAGGATCGTTACGACTCCCCGCAGCGTTTTTCTGCCGGATAAATATTTTTCGATCATCGGGCCCCATGTCTTTTTGATGCTTACCGGTACTTTTGCATAACCGTATCCCGGAAGATCGACAAACGAAAATACGTCATTGATGACAAAAAAATTGATAAGCTGAGTCCGTCCTGGGGTAGAGCTCGTTTTTACCAATCGTTTCCGGTTTAAGATGGCATTGATCAATGATGATTTTCCTACATTTGACCGTCCGGAAAAAGCGATCTCCGGCAGGAGCTCCGGCGGATATTGTAATGGTTTGACAGCGCTGGTTACAAATTCAGCTGTTTTTATGATCATGTCGGTAACGATTGTATATTAAATGGTTTCCGATGCCTGAAATGAAGGCATCGGCCGGAGCGGCGGACACAGAGCGCTTAAACAGGCTGCGGACGTACTTTTGCCCCGGATGTAAGCATCTCGGAGTGCTGGTTTCCGGCAATCCGATCGGCTCATTTGGTCAGAGGCTTTTAAAATAAAGTTCCAGACGGTCCATGGCCTCGGCGATGTTTTCTATGGAATTGGCATATGAGAACCTGAGATATCCCTCGGCATTTTTCCCGAAATCCACTCCCGGCGTTACGCCGACGCGGGCCTTGTCAAGTATGTCAAAGGCCAGATTGTATGAGTCTCCGGAGATGTGCTTGACATTGGCAAAAACGTAAAACGCGCCGGTCGGCTCGACCGTAATGCCCAGCCCCATTCCTTTGAGCCGTTGGATCATATATTTTCTCCGCTCGTTATAGATGTTTTTCATGCGGATAATATCATCGCCGGCATATTTTAACGCAGCCAGCCCCGCCATCTGGACAACGGAGTTTGCCGAAATGAAAAAATTCTGCTGCATCTTCTGGATGGGCCGCATAAACGGCCGGGGGGAGATCAGGTATCCCAGGCGAAGACCCGTCATGGCATAGAGTTTTGAAAAACCGTTCAGCACAAAGGCGTTATCGGTAAATTCCAGAATGCTGTGCTCCCTTCCCTCGTATACAAGGCCGTGATATATTTCATCCGACATGATATACGGGCCGGTTTCTGAAGACAGCTGGGCTATCTGCTGCATTCGGTCTGCCGACAGGAGGTTCCCCGTCGGATTGGAGGGAGAATTGATGAAAATACCTTTGGTTTTTGCCGTGATTTTCTCTTTGATGGCCTCCGGCCGATATTGAAACCCGTCTTCTTCATAGACCGGTACGGTAACCGGTACAGCTTCAACGAACTTGATGAAGTTGGGATAGCACGCATAGTGAGGATCGGAAATGATGATTTCATCCCCTTTTTCGGTAACCGCTGAGAGCATAAGAGATATGGCCGGTGATGTACCGGAGCAGATCACAATCTGATCCGGAGTAATCGTTACATTATAGGTACTGGAATAATATTCACAGATGGCTTCTCTGAGTTCAAGAAGTCCGAGGCTGTGGGTGTAGTGCGTATGACCGTCATTGAGGGCTTTGATGGCCGCGTCCCTGGCACATTGCGGGGTGTCAAAATCGGGTTCCCCGACCTCGAGATGAATGACCTTTATTCCTCGATGTTCCATTTCGCTGGCTTTTTCCAGCACATCCATAACAATAAAAGATGAAATGTCCTTTGTTCTGCTTGAAATCATCTTACGCCTTTTTTGATACCTTTCCGTACTTTTTTGTTACTGTTTTATATCACTTTATTCAGTGGATATTCAATGATTCCTTCGACACCGTGCCGGATCAGATTCGGGATCAGATCTCTGACCGCATGGTTCGAGACAACGGTTTCAACGGACAGCCAGTCTGACTGATAAAGATGGGCAACCGTCGGGGCTTTGAGGCTCGGCAGCGTCGACATCACCTTTTCAAGGGCATGCTCCGGTACATTCATTTTAAGCCCGACCTGCTTTTCAGCCAGCAGGGCCCCTTTCAGCAGCAGGGCGATCTGTTCGATTTTCTGCCTTTTTACCGGATCGTTCCATGCGGTGTGGCTGGCAATCAGCTGGGTGTTGGTCTGCATCAGTTCGTGAATGATGCGCAGGCCATGGGCCTTTATCGTGCTTCCGGTTTCCGTGACTTCCACAATCGCATCCGCAAGCCCCGATACGACCTTGGCTTCCGTAGCCCCCCATGAAAACTCCACAGTCACATCAATGTTTTTTTCAGCGAAATACCGTTTGGTAAACTGAACCAGCTCGGTGGCGATTTTTTTCCCCTGCAGGTCTTCCAGGGTTTTGATGGGGGAGTCATATCCGACCGCGAGTATCCATCTTGCCGGCCGGGAGCTGACTTTTGAATATATCAGATCGGACACGACATGAACATCGGAATTGTTTTCAGCAATCCAGTCTTTCCCCGTCAATCCGGCATCGAACGTGCCGTTTTCCACGTAGCGGGACATCTCCTGCGCCCGGCATATGGCGCAGTCAATGGACTCGTCATTGATTTCCGGAAAATAATTTCTGTCGTTGACGTTGATGGTCCAGCCGGACCGTTTGAATAACAAAATCGTCGCATTCTGGAGGCTTCCCTTTGGAATTCCCAACTTCAGAATCTTTGTCATTTTTTATAAACCTCCTCGGGGTTGAATACAGGGCTCCCCGTAATCGTAATCGTATGATCCGATTCGACTTTTTGGAAAAAGCAGCTTTTGTACCCTTTATGACAAGCCGCGCCGCCTGTCTGATCCACTTTAAGGAGAACCGTGTCATTGTCGCAGTCGATTCTGATTTCCTTGACAATCTGGGTGTTGCCGGACGTTTTCCCCTTGACCCACAGTTCCTGTCTCGATCGGCTGTAATAGGTGGCCAGGCCTGTAGAAAGTGTCGCGTTCCAGGCGGATTCATTCATGTACGCCAGCATGAGTACTTCACCCGTATGATAATCCTGCGCTATGGCAGGAATCAGTCCGTTGGTTTTGCTGAAATCAAGTGTTATCATCTGTTCTCCCTGCGGCCTGGGTGCACCGCATGCATTTTTACGAATCAATGGGGGCTTATCGCAGCATTTTTTCGATACCGTAAAGACAGGTCTGCAAAAAACCTGTCAAACAAGATAAATGGTATGAGTAACCATAACCTGATGGAATGTCAATTCATTTTTTAGCAAATCCGGATTGCTGATGCCGTAATCACGGTATGGCTGCGGATAAATTCGGGCTGGCTTCAAGGAGGATCGGGTGCAATGGTATCCGATCGGACGGCCGGAAAATTTTTTATGCGGGCATCGTTTTTATGACACCTGCGTTTCGGCGAAAATGACCCCGCCATGATCCTTTTCATACCGGATCTGTACCGACCCCCGGTATGCGGTCAGACGGTCAGAATGAGGTGAGGCTGATCGACATCACCACCTCACCCTGACCGGCAGATTTTGTGGTTCAGCCAGACCGCTCAGAGAGAGCAGATGGTCCGGTTGGCTGAAAACAGGGTCCAGATTCCCACTACGATAAAAAAGATGCCCGCACCCGTTTTGATATACACCGGCGGGATAAACCGGCTGATTGCCGTGCCGAACAGTACGGCAATCAGGGAGCTTAGGAGCAGTGCGCCGGCAGATCCCAGAAATACGGACAGTCTGGAATTACAGTCGGCAGCCAGGCAGAATGTGGCCAGCTGTGTTTTATCGCCGAGTTCAGCCAGAAATATCATGCCGAAGGTGGTTAAAAGCAGTTTGTAATCCACAATATGTCTCCTCCCATTGATGAAATCATAACCGGTCCACAGCGTATAAGGGGTTTATGTCCTATTTTTTCAGCAGGGACAGGGCTTTTTGGACGATATTGTCTTCCGTAAAGCCGTATTTTTCCATCATGACAGCGCCCGGTGCGGAAGCCCCGAAGGTATCGATGCCGATCATATCTCCACCGGTTCCCACATAGCGTTCCCATCCGGTGGTAATACCGGCTTCTATGGAAATGCGCTTTGTGACATCCGGCGGCAATACCTCCTGACGGTAGGATGCCGGCATTTTTTCAAACAGCTCCCGGCTGGGCATGCTCACGACCCTGACAGCAATGTTTTGTTCGGCCAGACGATCAGCGGCAGACATGGCGAGAGTGACTTCCGAGCCGGTGGCAATCAGGATGATATCCGGCCGGCTGATAGCATCCGACAGAATATAGGCGCCGTTTTTGAGCCCCTCGGCGGCGGCATAAATGCTGCGGTCGATGACCGGAAGATTCTGCCGGGTCAATATCAGGGCGGTGGGGCTGTCGGTCGACGCTATGGCGATGCGCCATGCCTGCACGGTTTCAGCAGCGTCCGCCGGGCGGATGACCGTCAGACCCGGTATGGCCCGCAGGACGGCGACATGCTCCACCGGCTGATGTGTAGGGCCATCTTCACCGACGGCGATGCTGTCATGGGTAAACACGTAAGTGACCGGCAGTTTCATCAACGCGGCCAGCCGGATGGAGGGCCGCATGTAATCGGCGAAGACCAGAAATGTGCCGCCAAAGGGTTTAATCCCTTTGTGAAGCGCCATACCCGAGAGGATTCCGCCCATGGCATGTTCCCGGACACCGAACCGGATGTTGCGACCGTCATAACTGTTTTTTTGAAGATCATGGGAGGATTTGATCAGGGTGTTGTTTGAAGGCGCCAGGTCTGCAGACCCGCCGATCAGCGACGGCACCCGATCGGCAATGGCGTTGATGATTTTTCCTGAAACCGCCCGGGTGGCTATCGGGGCATCGGATGCCGAAAATAGCGGAAGGCTCTCTTCCCAGCCGCTGGCCGGGATTCCGGCGATGGCATCGGCAAACGCCTGAGCCAGATCCGGACACGCTTTTGAATACGCGTCAAACAGCTGCTTCCAGGTTGATTCGGCGGCCCGGCCTGTTTCAACAGACTGTCTATATGCGTCAAGCGCCTGTTGGGGAACGAGAAAGGATTCGTCCTCGGGCCAGCCCAGATTGCGTTTGGTCAGACGGATTTCTTCTGCACCCAGCGGCGCCCCGTGGGCCCCGGCCGTGTCCTGTTTATGGGGACTGCCAAAGGCGATATGGGTTTTGAGTATGATGATAGACGGCTTTGCGGTTTCGGCTTTGGCTGCCTGGAGTGCCTGATATATGGCGTCGGTGTCATTGCCGTCCTCGACGATCTGTACATGCCAGTGGTATGCCTTGAACCGGAGGCAGACATCTTCGGTAAACGCGATCGACGTGGAACCCTCGATGGAGATCTGATTGTCGTCGTAAATGCAGACCAGTCTGCCAAGCCCCAGGTGGCCAGCCAGAGATGCCGATTCAGAGCTGATTCCTTCCATCATGTCGCCATCGCCGCACATCATGTACGTGAAATGGTTGACAATTTCCAGGCCCGGACGGTTAAAACGGGCGGCCAGGTGCCGTTCGGCAATGGCCATTCCCACGGCATTTGAAAATCCCTGTCCCAGGGGGCCGGTGGTCGTTTCCACACCGGGCGTATGACCGTATTCCGGATGTCCCGGGGTTTTGCTTCCCCATTGCCGGAATTGCTTTATATCATCAAGGCTTACGTCATATCCTGTCAGAAACAACAGGCTGTAGAGAAGCATGGATGCATGCCCGCCGGAAAGAACGAACCGGTCGCGGTCCTGCCACTGCGGGTTTTCAGGGTTATGTTTCAACATCCGGGTCCACAGCACGTAGGCGGCGGTTGCCAGCCCCATCGGAGCACCGGGGTGACCGGAGTTAGCCTTTTGAACCGCATCCATGGCAAGTGTTCGGATGGTATTTACACACAGATTTTCAATGGATGACTGGCTTTCGGAAAGGCCGGTAGTCATAATATTTCTCCTTTTTAACAATGTATTGAAATTGAGTCCCAATCTGGTGGATTTGATACATGCGTTTTAAGTTTGTTGCAATGGTTTTCTCGGGAAAAATTCACTTCACAGCGCCCGGCGCCATTCCGGCTGTAACGGGACAGCACCGTCTGTCGGCCGGCGATTCCCATCAGAACCGTGACCGAGAGCTTGCTCCCGGTGTGTTTTGCCGGATGCCGGATGGCTTGTACGATCCCGGTCAGCCGAAAAGTGCATTCTAATCAGGTTTTCAACCGGGCGCAACCTTCAAGCAAAGTGGAACTTTAATTTGACATCGAAACCGTTCGACAGATATATATGATGATAAAGAACAGTATATGGCCGTTGAAATTTCATGATTTTCCCCCCCCCAAAAAAAAATTGATTTAACCCGCTGGAATAGACATTAATTTTTTATTGAATGATTTTTTCTGCCTTCAATTTATTATTCCAGTGAGCTGAGGGATCGTTTCCGACACGGGCATTCTGTCCTGATGACAGCTCGTCCCGTGAAAGGAAATTAACCATGACGACACCTGGCGCCCACGGGCAGGTCAAGCATATCGCAAGGCGCAGATATGGCAGAAAATCCGATTTCACGGTCATCGACTCTGCCTTTAAGGATCGAGCCTGCCGGGATTTTATTCAGGATATCAGCGCGGGCCGAACCTTTATTGAAACACGCAATAACTTTCCGGTCGGCAGTTGATTTCCATGACATTTCCCATTCCGGGCTATTCCAGACAGGTGAAGGTCAAAGGATTGGTCGTCAGAAGCACTTCACATGGAATGGGTGTAACGTTTTACCCGCCTTTCTGAAGTGTCGGCCTGCGATTAAAAGCGTTTGTTGAATTGCTTTAATCGCGGCAGTGGTGTATCCGTAATATATCAGATGAGGTATGACAAGCGGTGCGTTCTGCAACGTCTCAAACAGTTGCCAGCCAGCTGGTGGTTTTGATTGAGTGCTATGACGGTAACCGGGTGCAGTGAAAAACGCTTCGTCAGGTTCGAGTTGCGCCGGGCTGAAGCGGTGTGCCTGTTCATGTAAATTCTTAAAAGGGTATCTGAGCGGGGTTTGGAATGAGAGTAAAGGATATTATGACGCAAGATGTGATCACGGTGGCGCCGGAGACGGATATTGCCTATGCGGCAAAACTTCTTCTGGAAAACCACATCAACGGTATTGCTGTAGTCGATCCGTCTCGTCGGCTGGTAGGAATTTTGTGCCAAAGCGATCTGATCGTTCAGCAGAAAAAATTTCCAGTACCGTCCATATTTACACTTCTGGATGGTTTTTTTCCGTTAACGTCGCTCAAACAACTGCAACAGGAGGCGCAAAAAATAGCCGCTACCAAGGTCTCTCATGCAATGACCCCTGATCCCGTCACGGTTTCTCCGGATATGAGTATCGAACAGATTGCCGATCTCATGGTGGATAAAAAATTTGGTACCCTGCCTGTTGTGGATGCGGACAATAAACTGGTGGGAATTGTCGGGAAAGAGGACTTGCTGAAGATGCTGCTGGAAAAGCCGTAGGGCCGGGCCCTTAAACTGTTCACTCAGGAGCCATAGCGGCTGCTCCGGATGATCCAGTCGGCGGCATCCAGAAGGTTTTCGGCCACATAATCCGGCAGGATATGCTTTTTTTGCAGTATTGCCTCGGCGTGCATGCCATTTCCGGTTTTAATCAATACGGCTCGGCCACAGCCTGCATTTACAGCGCATTCGATATCTTTGGCGCTGTCGCCTGCCATGACGGCGGATGCCAGATCGATATGATACCGGTTCTGTGCGCGTAAAATCAGGCCCGGTTCGGGTTTGCGGCATTTGCATCGATCTTCGGGCAGATGCGGGCAGTAAAAAATATCCGTTATTTTTCCGCCCGTGGATTCGACAGCGCGGTTCATCATCGAGTGGATATGCTCAAGGCCGTCTCGGGTAACCATATGCCGCCGGATTACCGACTGATTGGTGATTAGGATGATTGAAAATCCGTTCACGGTGAGCTTTTTTATGGCTTCAAGGCTGCCGGGAAGGAATTTGAATTCCTTCCAGCATTTGATGTAATCGGGGGAATCATAATTGATGACCCCGTCTCTGTCCAGAAATACAAATTTTTTAAGCATATCCCCCCGCGGTTTCCTGCCAGTCTACTCTTCTGCCACCGCAAACGCATCGGGAAAACCGTTCTGGATTAAATTTCTTTCGTCGTCATAGGCCTGTCTCAGGCTTGAACACCTGCCGACACGCACCCGGTAAAGGGTGTCGTCTTCACGGTCACAGGGTGCAATGTGGACATTCTTATACGTCTGATTCAGTTGGTTGACCAGCCGTTGAGCATTGCCGTAATCTTTGAATGCGCCGATCTGAATGACAAAATTTCCCTGATCGTAGCTGTCCGGAATGATGCTGCGCGGGTCAGTGCCGGCCGTCACCGGTTTTACAGTGCCCGGCCGCAGCGCCTCGATCTCAACCGGTGCGGTTCCCGGGCCGGTAATGTCCAGCTGCCTGGCGGCGGTATAGGACAGATCGATGATTCTTTTCCGGACAAAAGGGCCCCGGTCATTGATTCTGACCACCACCTGCTTTTGATTGCTCAGGTTCCGGACACTGACCAGGGTGCCCAGCGGAAGGGTCTTATGGGCCGCTGTCATGGCATACATGTTATAGGTTTCACCGTTGGCTGTTTTCCTGCCATGAAATTTTTTTCCGTACCAGGACGCGAGGCCGCGTTCACGAAAGGCCTGAGCATCGGGCAATGGATGGTACCATTTGCCTCCGATCCGGTAAGGTTTAAAGGTACCGTCCCGCGCCGGCACAGGCGATTTCGTGCTGCAGCTGCAGATCAGCATCAGAAGCACCGCCGAGATTGCAAGGGATGTGCTCACAGACGACAGCGTTGATTTCGGTGTCATTGGCATAAACCAATACGATCCTGTTTGCTCGTTATAATACGGTTAACTATCCGGGAGCCCGGCGGGCTGCCCGGAGAACCGCATCGGTGCCGGCCGGCAGAATTCCGTATTACGGAATAGCGATTTTTAACACTTCCAGCATTTTGTCTACGAAATGAAATTCAATGGATTTTTGGACTTTTTTGGGGATATCTTCAATATCTTTTTTGTTCCATTTCGGCAAAATGATGGTTTTAATGCCCGCCCGATGGGCTGCCAGAATTTTTTCCTTAACCCCTCCGACCGGCAGCACCTGTCCCCGTAACGTAATTTCGCCGGTCATGGCCATATCTTTCCGGAGGGGCTTGTTGGTCAGCAGGGATACCAGTGCCGTTAACATGGTGACGCCGGCAGACGGGCCGTCCTTGGGAATGGCTCCGGCCGGCACGTGGATGTGAATGTCGTGCTTTTCAAAATAATCTTCATCAATACCGATGGAAGTAGCATTTGCCCGGATAAAACTCAGGGCCGCTGCCGCCGATTCTTTCATCACGTCTCCGAGCTGGCCGGTCAGCGTCAGCCCCTTATTGCCTTTCATGGCAGTTGCTTCAATAAACAGAAGCTCGCCACCGGCCTGGGTCCATGCCAGTCCCATGGCAATGCCTGGTGTTGAAATTCTGGTCTTGGTTTCCGGCATGAGGCGAACCGGCCCCAAATATTTGGACACATTGATGGCTTTGATTTTAACCGAGGTCGCAACGCCTTCTGCAACCTGACTGGCGACCCCTCTGCAGATGGTGGCAATCTCGCGCTCCAGATTTCTCAGCCCGGCCTCGCGGGTATACCCGGAAATGATGTGTTTCACCGCCCCGGAAGAAAAATTGATCTGATCCGCATGAAGCCCGTGCGCGTTTCGCTGTCTGGGGATCAGAAACCGGTTGGCGATCTTGATTTTTTCATCTTCCGTATATCCCATCAGATCGAGCACTTCCATGCGGTCTCTGAGCGCCGGCGGGATGGTATCCAGGATATTGGCGGTGGTTATGAACATGACATGTGACAGGTCAAACGGCACATCCAGATAGTGGTCCGTAAAGGAAAAATTCTGTTCGGGATCCAGTACCTCCAGGAGGGCCGATGACGGATCGCCCCGAAAATCACTGCCGACCTTATCGATTTCATCCAGCATAAAAACCGGATTGTTTGAGCCGGCCCGGCGGATTCCCTGAATAATACGGCCGGGAAGCGCTCCGACATAGGTGCGCCGGTGGCCCCTGATTTCGGCTTCATCCCTTACTCCGCCCAGAGAAATGCGGAAGAATTTTCGTCCCAGCGCACGGGCGATGGAGGCGCCCAGCGAGGTTTTCCCGGTACCCGGGGGGCCGGCGAAACACAGAATCGGTCCCTTTGAGTCCGGCTTGAGCTTTCGAACCGCCAGGTATTCGATGATTCGTTTTTTTGCTTTTTCCAGTCCGTAGTGGTCATCGTCAAGGACTTTTCTGGCTTTTTTAATATCCAGCACATCTTCTGTGCGTTCATGCCAGGGAAGTGTGGTGAGCCAGTCCAGATAGGTAGATGCCACAGTGTATTCGGCTGATGACGGATGCATCCGGGACAGTCGATCCAGTTCCCGCTGCGCTTCTTTGCGGGCTTCTTCGGGCAGGTTTTTTTCTTCGATTCTGGTTTTGTAATCTTCGACCTCAACGGTGGCCTCATCTTTTTCGCCCAGCTCCTCCCTGATGGCTTTCAGTTGTTGACGAAGGAAATACTCGCGCTGTTTTTTATCCATGTCCCCTTTGACCTGAGACTGGATTTTATCGCCCAGTTCGAGAACCTCCAGCTGGTAGTTCGTCAGACGAGATACCTGCCTCAGCCGTTCTTTGACATCTTCGATTTCCAGTACGCTCTGTTTTTCTTCGTTGGTGGAGTTGAGCAGGGATGCAACCATGTCCGCGAGCATACCTGGATCCTGGATGGACTTGATCATGCCCGCCACTTCCTGGGGCAGGGCTGGCGACAGCTCGACAATGCGGGCAAACTGGCCGATAATATTGGACGTGATCGCATCGGTTTCCTTGTCCTTTACGGTCTTGTCCTGAAGGTGGATGACACGGGCCGTGAGATAGGGCTTTTCCTGAATCAGTTCTGTTAGTCTGAACTTGCTGAGGCCCTGAACCAGCAGCTGAAGTCTGTTGGGTTCGGTTTTGGCCATTTTCAGAATCAGGGCGCTGGTTCCTACATCGTAAATATCTTCCCGGGTGTAGTCTGTCTTGATCGTATGCGATTTGGATACCACAATCCCGACAATCCGGTCCCGACTCATGGCGTCATCGATCAGCTGAATGGATTCGCTTTGCATGACCACAAGGGGCAGAACCATTTTAGGGAAAAGGATGGAATCGAATAACGGCAGGATAGGCAGCGTCTCAGGGAATTTATCGGGGTTTGACTCCTGGGATATTTGCTGAACAATCATGATTGCCTCCAATAAACTGCTCGTGTAACTTTTGTTCAATGCAAACTGTAATTAATCCGACAACCGAAGGTAAAGATCCGGGAATACGCTTGTGCGCAAGGAAGCTATCCTTCATGGATTGGAATTTTATGGGTCACGTTCACAGGCAATTTGGTCAGCCGGAGCTGGAGAAATCCATTCAAATGGGCCGCGGAGACTTTGTCCGTATCAATGGGTGAGGGGAGAAACAGTACCCGTTCAAACCGGCCGTATTGGATTTCCGCAAGCCTGTATGTGGTATTTTTCATGCGGGGTGGTTCGGCACGAACGCCGAATATTTTGACGGCTTTGCTGTTGATTTCAATTTCAAGATTTTCTTTTTTGACTCCGGCGATTTCTGCCAGTATGATAATTTCATCGGGGGTTTCGTAAATATCCATCTGTGGCTTCCATTTTCGTTCAGAAAGGTTGAACATGGGGTTCATGGAACGAAAAATGTCATCTATGGATTCCTCGATTCGTGAAGCCATTTGATTAAAATCGTTGTCAAATCGTATTTTGATATAATCCATTTCCAGCTCCTGCATGTTAAGGAAAAGGAACCGGAATAAAATAAATTGAACAACCAGTTGTAATAGTAGCTCAATTTTATTAAATCCCCGTTCCTGAGGAAAATTGTATAAAGCCCCTGCGTGTTCAATTTTACTATTTAAAAACTATCATATCCGGTAAAACTTTGTAAAGAGACTATTTCAGGTATGTCTGCATAATTCGATAGCCGGCAAGGGCCTTTATTCCCCGTTCGGCAGGAAACGGACCGTGATTATTTCTCCATTTCAATAACCCGCAAAAAAAAAGGAGGTATAACAATGGCATTGTTAAAATGGGATCCTTTCAACCGAACCGTGACAACCCTTCAGGATCGAATCAATCAGGCGTTTGATGAATCGTTCGGATCTCGCCGTGCGATGGAGGACGAGATGTCTATCTGTGCCTGGAAACCGGCGGTGGATATTTATGAAACCGATGAATCGTATGTGCTTAAGGCCGAAATTCCCGGTGTCAGCAAGGAGGACGTGGTGGTTGAGCTCAAAGACAATATCCTGACCCTTTCCGGGGAACGGCTGGCGGATAAAAAGATCGAAGAGGAACGGTATTATCGTAAAGAAAGATGTTTCGGGACTTTTTACAGGGCCTTCACGCTTCGGGACAGGGTCAGTCCGGAAAAGATCAAAGCAAAAACAAAGGATGGAATTCTGGAAATCGAAATTCCGAAGGTGGCGGAAGAAAAGCCAAAGTCAATTAAGGTCAGTGTGGAGTAGTCTATTGAATCTCCTCATAGTTCGAAAAGCCCGGTATAAACCGGGCTTTTTTGTTTTTTTCTAAGGTGTCCGGTCACCCCCTGTGTCAGGATGGCCGCCGGATCCGACTTTATCACGTTGATTTTTTGTTCGTTTTTATCTAGAATCCAAACAGGTGAGAATCGAAATCTCAGTATTGCGGCCCTGCGGGGAAACCGAGGGGAAGGCGTTGACCGCATCCGGATAATTCGCAACAAGTAAAAATATCATATGGGTCGGCATGAAACAAGTGAAACTCCAAATGGTCAAGCCTGTTTTAGGCAGTCAGTATTTTCTGTATTTTGGCGTGATGGGCATGGTGTTGCCCTATTTCAACCTGTACTGTTATCATATTGGATTCAGCGGATTTCAGATCGGCACGCTGTCGAGTCTCAGGTCTCTGGTGGTGGTGGTGCTGGCGCTGGCATGGGGAACTGTGGCGGATCGGTTTCAAATCCGAAAGCCGGTTTATATCTTATGTAATTTTGCCAGCGCCACGGTCTGGGCATTGTACCTTCTGACCGACGATTTTCATCTGATGCTGATGATCACCCTGTTGTATTCCGTTTTTTACGGCCCGATCATTTCCTTTCTGGAAGCATACACCATGGATGCACTGGAACAGGAGAAGAAAAGTTACGGCAGTGTCCGGGTCTGGGGCTCTGTCAGTTTTGTCCTCACGGTGGTGATCGTGGGAAAACTCATCGATGTATATTCTGCCCGAATTATCCTGTGGTTGATTCTGGCCGGCGCGTTGCTTCAGGCGATGATAGCCCTTAAAATTCCTGGTCATCTCCCTTCAGCCGATCCAAAGCCCTGTCGCAGCTTTCGGGTATTTACAAAAAAACGGGTGGTGGTATTTCTGTGTTCGGCCTTTCTGATGCTGGTCAGCCATGGGACCTATTACGGCTTTTTTTCGATTCACCTTGAAAATCTGGGTTTTGGAAGCACCTTTATCGGGATGTCATGGGCGGTGGCATCGATTGCCGAAATCGTTGTGATGATGAACTCCACCTGGCTGTTCAGGAAATATTCTCTGGAAAAGGTGCTGATGGGTTCATTTGCCGGGGCGGCCGTCAGGTGGATGCTGCTGGCGGTATCGACATCGGCCGGGGTCATTGTGTTCTCGCAGTTGCTGCATGCCGTGACGTTTGCGGCCTTTCATGTGGCCAGCATCCTGTACATCGACCGGTTAAGTCCCCGGGAGAACAAGACCTTCGGCCAGGCAGTCAACAATTCGGTGACATATGGCCTGGGAATGGCGGTGGGGTTTTTGCTCAATGGAATGTTATTTGAACGGATCGGAGCGGTTTTGCTCTTCGGGGTGAGCAGCGGAATCGCACTTTGCGCGGGATTGCTGTTCGGCTGCTTCCGGTTGGCACGTTTCCGGCGCTGGCAGCGCATGAGCGTAAAAAACAGGGCCCGGGGCTGATGCTGGCATTTTGAAAATATCAGGGAAAAATATCGATGAATATTCGGGTAGAATGCTGCGCCGGATACAGAGGGGAAGAAACGCCCCGCTGCTTCTGGCTGGGTGAACGCAAAATCCGGGCGTTGGAAGTAGTTGACAGATGGATGGCGCCGGCCTGCCGTTATTTTAAAATTATCGGTGACGACGGGGACCTGTATATTATCCGTCACGATATAGAAACCGGGCAATGGGAGTTGACGTTTTATAAACATCTGTAGGGCCTTGAAATTTTTGCCTTCCTGCCTTTTGCCTCAAACGAATTGCTCCTCCAGCGATAGCGTTCCTCCGTCCGTCCGCAAGTGCGTTATTTCAAAATGGGGCTTGATCATAACTGCGGCCACCATGTCATGGGGTCCGTCCCGCCCATTGCCGGCTTCTCCAGCACGATCCGGGGGATGCCGGGCCCATGAAGCTAAAGCGCAAAAACTCGGCACGCCTCAAACAGTTTGGGCTTCTTAACGCTTCATGGCCCCGACATCTTTTCCCCGGATCGCGCCATGTCGTACGCCGGCAACGGGCGGGACTCCGAGGCTACGCACAGCAAAATATGGCCGCAGTTATGATCAAGCCCTCAAAATGATTAAAACCGGCGCCGGTGCATCTGCCTTCTTGAAAAGCGGTTGTATCTCTGATAGAACCTGATTTAAAGCGTTTCCGGCTTATGCGGGGAAACGCTTTTTAAATTCTTTAAGGGGGTATCGACAACGTTTAAGAAACAAATATCAGGTGGCAATGAATCTGAGCAAATCAGCCGGCATATCCGGCAAGGGATATCTTTTTGTCTTGATGGCGGCTGTTCTGTGGGCAGCGGCCGCGACAGGGTCAAAATTTTTGTTCAGCACCGGCATGTCCCCCTTTCAACTGGTTCAGCTTCGAATTACAATTTCAGCCGGTGTATTTTTCTTATGGCTGTTGATTCGAAAACCCTGCCTGATGAGAATCTCACGGAAGGATATCCTCTATTTCGTCATGCTCGGTGCTGTCGGCATGGCAACCATGCAGTCCTCGTATCTGTTTGCCATCAGTAAAATCAATGTGGCGGCTGCCATCTTGCTTCAATATCTGGCTCCGGTGTTGATCGTGTTGTATTCGGTAACGGTAACCCGGGAAACACTCGGCCTGATGACGGGAATTGCGGTTGGCGGAACTACGGCTGGATGTTATCTGGTGGTCGGCGCCTATAATCTGGATTTACTGCATATGAATTTTCAGGGTATTGTCAGTGGCGTTGTTTCAGCAGTGGCATTTGCCTGGTATACGGTAAAGAGCGAATACGGCATGCGCCGATATCATCCCTGGACCGTACTGTTTTTTGCGATGGTGTTTGCCTGCTTATCGTGGAATATTTTTCACCCCCCGCTGGAAGCGTTTATGCATGCCTACAGCCCTGCGGCCTGGATGTGGATTCTGTTCATAGCGCTTCCCGGAACGCTTTTGCCTTTCGGATTTTATTTCAAGGGTATTTATCTCATACGGGCCACCCATGCCAGCATCACCGCCACCTTTGAGCCGATAGCCGCCGGAATCATTTCGTACCTGTTTTTAAATGAGGTGATGAAACCGCTGCAGGTCGTTGGCGCTGTCATGGTCATAGCGGCAATTATTTTGCTGCAGATAGCTCATCGACCGGAAGGAAATCTGCTCTCCGGTCCGAAAAAACATGTTTATCCCATAGATGCGAGTACTGAAAAATGATGGTTACGCCATTTTTAAAGCGAATCAAGCGGCATGTCACCGGCCGGGCCCATTCCTTTTTTGCAGTGACTTCTCCCGGCCTTGAAGACGTATGCTTCCGGGAACTGATGGCGCTGCCGCTTTCCGGAAAAGAGGCGGCTGTTGTCAAAGGGGGAGTTGAGTTTGATGGCCGGCTGTTTGACTGCTGGCTGGCCAATCTGTATCTGAGAACAGCAACCCGCGTGTTGATGCGTCTGGATCAATTCAAGGCGAGCAATTTCAGGCAGCTGAGCCGGCATGTATCGGACTTTCCATGGGAGCTTTTTCTGTTTTCTGACGCAGGACTCAACCTCCGTGTGTCTGTAAAACATTCCCGGCTGTATCATACCGAGGCGATTTGCGAGTGCCTGACAGCCGGAATTGAAAACCGGCTGAGTCAAACCGGCATGAGGCGGCCGGAGAATGACCGGGTCCTGCAGGAGCAGACACTCTTTGCCCGGGTCGTGGATGACCGGTTTACCCTGTCTGTCGATTCCAGCGGCGCCAATCTGTATAAACGGGGAATCAAGACTCAGGGCGGCATCGCTCCGATCCGGGAGACGATTGCGGCTGCCGTGCTGACACTCGGCGGGTATACCGGTCAGGAGCCGCTGATTGATCCGATGTGCGGCACGGGGACCTTTTCCATTGAAGGGGCCATGATCGCTCAGCGAATACCGGCCGGCTGGTTCAGGGAGTTTGCGTTCATGCAGTGGCCATCATTCAATCCGAAGCGCTGGTCTGCTATGAGGGGTGAAGCCCGCCGGCAGTTCATAGAGATTTCCGGAGCGCTCATTTTTGCTTCCGACAAAGATGATCAGGCAGTTTTAAATTTTTCTCAGATCACGTCGCAGCACCCTTTCTGCCAGATCATCAATTCGTTTTGCGAGGATTTTTTTGATATGCTTCCGTCCGAATACACCGATACGGCGGGGCTCGTGGTGATCAATCCGCCCTATGGCGTGCGCATCGGCACCCGGTCCCAGAGCGGCAATCTGCTTGATGATATATGCGGCAAACTGCAAAGGGATTTCAAGGGCTGGAGAGTTGCCCTTATCACTCCGGAGCAATTTTCATCCCGCAATATTTCCTTCCAGCATTCGTCAAGGCCATTGTATCATGGGGGATTGCAGCTTACGCTTATCACAGGAAAAATTTCGTTCTGATGAAAATGGAGCAATTGGACCAGGCCATCGCTCCCCCCTTTGGTTATCGATTAATGGGCCGATGGCAGCTTTTCCAGCAGATCGCACAGCAGCCTTACCCCGAATCCCGTACCCCCGGCGCCGCAGTAGTCCGTTTCCTTTTTTACGTATGCGGGTCCGGCAATATCCATGTGCGCCCAGCGGGTGTCCCCGACAAATTCCGATAAAAACAGCGCGGCGGTAATGGCACCCCCCCATTTGGAACTGCTTATGTTGCTGATATCCGCAAACTCGCTTTTCAGCAGTTCTTTATAGTCCTCCGGCAGCGGCATTCTCCAGCAGCGTTCATGAGTTTTTTCACCGGACCGGATCAATGCTTCGGCCAGTTCGTCGTCAAAGGAAAACACCCCGGCGATTTTTTCACCCAGCGCCACGACGCATGCACCGGTTAATGTAGCCACGTCAATCAGAATATCCGGGGTATAAAGTTTCACTGCATAGGCCATCGCATCGATCAGAATTAACCGGCCCTCGGCGTCGGTATTTCCGATTTCAACGGTTTTGCCTTCATATGTTCGGATAATATCTCCGGGGCGGGTGGCATTGGCTGAGGGCATGTTTTCAACCACCGGCATAATGCCGATGATTCTGTTGGGATACTTGAGTCTGGAAGCCGCAATCACGGCTGCCGCTACGGTCGCAGCGCCGGCCATGTCCATTTTCATGTCTTCCAGCGACGCTGCCGGTTTCAGGTTGATGCCGCCGGAATCAAACGTAACGCCTTTTCCCACAAGGGCGATCGTCTGCCCGGCGCCTTCAGGGTTGTAGTCCAGAACGAGCATGTTCGGGGGGCTCTGACTGCCTGCCGATACCGCAAGAATGGCTCCGAAGCCTTTGTCATTGAGCTGTGCTTCGTCCAGAACCGTGACGGATATCGGTTCTGTCCCGGCCGCACTTACCATGGCCTTCGTGAAATCTGAGGGTCGTTTGTGGTTCGATGGGGTGCTCACCCATTGCCTTGCCAGGGCGGTGCACTGGCAGACCGATTCCACCTTCAAAGGAAGCCGCCGGTATTTTTTTACGAGTTCGGGTTTCATCCAGAAATGGATACTCTGCAGCGGGGAGTATTTTTTTGTGGTTTTGTATAAATCAAACAGCTGGTTCCCGAGGAAAGCGCCTTCCAGCATGGCTTCGAGAAGCAGTGATGTATCGATATGAATGAGGGTTTCGTCCGGCACGATGATCAGTGTCTGAGATATCTGTTTTTGGATGAATTTTTTTACGGCTTTTCCGGTTATTGAACGCAATGTGTCCGGATTGATCTGTTTTAATTTTCCCAGGCCTGTAAGAATTACGCGATCAAAATGCGTATCGGGCGGATCATAAATTATTAATTCCTGATCTTTTTTGCCTGTAAATTCCTGGTATTTTCTGGCGTTTGATATCAGGTTCAATATGGCCGGGGCATCATGAATGTCTGAATCCTCACAGACAGGAATAACGACACTCTGCATTTTGGTCTGATTAAGATCTGATGATGTTAAGTGTAACACGGGTGCTCTTCCTCTCGTTACGTCGTGTAGGTGATAAATTTTAAACTTTGCCATGAAAGTGAATCGATATCAATGTTATTCAGAATAAAGATTCAACAGGCTGAGATAATGCTGTATAACGCGAACCTGATCATCGTATTGGCCTTGCGGGGCGTTTTGAAATATATTTTTCAGCAATTGCTCTGAAATTGTTTGAGCGGATTTGAGGCGATTGTTTTCCGTTAATTTTTTAAATAAATAATCATAGATGGTCGTCTGGGCGGGGATATCGCAGGCAAGAAATTTTTTTACCGCCTGACTCCATAAGCCCTGGTCTGCCAGATACGCTACAGAAAGATGCTGGTGCATTCGGGTATCGATTCTGTTACCAAATGCCATGGGGCTGGGCAGGGCCTTATCAATATATGATTTAAGCGCCAGAGGACTCGACGGGGAACAGTAAAAGCAGGGTTCAAGATATCCATGGGTTTTTCGTCCGTAGGTTTGTCCATCGGCGTTGCCCGCTTCAACCAGTCGGCACAGCGGGGTGCCGTTGTAAATCCGTCCGCCAACCGTATATTCATATCGCCTTAACCGGTTCTCGCCATAGGTCAGCATCGCCTCGAGCGTAAGGTCAACGGTTTCAAACGTTTCACCGGGAAGGCCGAAGATCAGATTCACCGTGCAGTCTATCCCGTGCGTTTCGCACAATTCAATTGTCGCGGTTATGTCGTTGTTTCGGTATGACTTGTTGTTCATCTCCAGTACGGTGTCGGAAAAACTGTCGCAGGTTAAAATGACCGAAAATCCGGCATCTGCAAGGAGTTTGGCAAAATCGGCGTCAAACGGCCGCGGCAGAAACTGGGACGAAAACCGAAAATATCTGTTCAGGCCGGATTCCATAATGTGTTTAATCAGTTGCAAGGGATATCGCAAATCCGGTATATTGAATTCGGTATCTACAAAAAAAATCGACCGGACGCTTTCGTGAATTTTTGAAATGGCTTTCAATTCTGAGATGACATGATCCGGTTCCCGAAAACTGAACGTGCGGCCTTCGATCAACGGCTCGACACAGTAGGAGCAGTTCTGATTGCACCCCCGTTTTACCTGTACCGGCATTCCCGCCGTTTCAAACGCGTAATTAAATTTGCTGTCACGGCTCAGAATAGGGTCGTTGCCTCTGAATGCATATGCTTTTCTGGGGTTTATCCGATAAGCGGCTTTATCTCTGTACACCAGATTGGGGACACTGGAAAGCTTTTGTCTGTCGGGAACGGCTTCAAGAAACCTGAGAAAGGGTTCTTCACCCTCACCGACTACGCCATAGTCAATGTCGAGATATTGCAAAATGGGAACCGGCGATATGCTGAAGCCGCCGCCGCCTGCAATCAGCGGAATCTCAGGTCTTTGCCGTTTGATGATCTCTACGATGCGGCGTACATCGGGAAGAAAGAAAAATGCACTGAAATCCGGACATGTAACGTCGCCGTATTGTTCGCAGGCCATCGTTGTATCCAGATTCCGGAGACCGAGCCCGATCACATCCGGATTGGTTTTGTCTAAAATATCTGACAGATTTTTCTCGATATCTGTCTGTGTCAAAAAGGGGTATTCAATCACGGCCTGATAACCCGATTGCCGGAGATAGTTAGCGATCAGGTCCAGGCCGAAAGGATAAACCTGCTTGACGACATAATATCTGTCCGTATAAAGGAGCAGTACGTTTCTGTATGTTTTTCCCATAAGATTTGATCAGCCATATATGCGGTAAACGGGTTGTGAGTATATAGAAAGTGTAATTTTTATCTTTTATTCTTATCCTTAACTTGCGCTTTAGTCAATTGCCTCCGGGTTGACTGATTTTCAAGCGACAGGCCATAATGTCAATGGCCTATGGCAGAAATCATTATGCCATAACGATGTATAGACAATTAACCCGCATCAGTCAATCCTGCTCACGAGCATCCAGACATCATTTTTCCATGCGGATGGTTTACCGCCGGCTCCCTTATCAAGTCTTTTATTAAAGAAAAGCGCTTTTTGTCAAATTTAAATCTGACGGCTGAAAAAAAGGATTTTATTATGTTTGTTTTAGCGGTTTTTTCTTGACAACATGGAAGCCTTTGCTTTAGATATCGTACAATATAAAACCTATAAAATGAAATATTTGTCATAAGAATACTGGGTTGCATTACTCCTGTGCTCTGATGTCTATTTGCGCTCCTTCTGTTTCCTCCAACTCAGCTGATTTAGCTTCTAAAGGTGATTCATGTCCAAAGAACATAGCAATGTAATTAATACGTGTAAGTTATCGGTTGTAAGCCTTTAGTCGTATACCACCTTGTCATTTTAACCATAATGAAAGGAGAGTGTTTTTATGAATGTAACAAGGAGGGAATTTGTCCAGATCACAGGGGCGACCGCAGCGGGTCTTGCGGTAAGCGGTCTCGGATTTGGTCTGTCGCCTGTCAAATCGCATGCACAGATGCTCAAGACCAAATACGGTAAAGAGACCACTACCGTCTGCTGCTACTGCGCGGTCGGTTGTGGTGCTATTGTTCATACCAGCAAAAAAGGGGACGGGCGTCTGCTCAATATCGAGGGTGACCCGGATCATGTGATCAACCGGGGTGCGCTTTGCGCAAAAGGCGCTTCTCTGTTGCAGCTTTGCGAAAATCAAAACCGTCTGCTGGAACCCATGTACAGAGCCCCTTATTCCCATGAATGGAAACAGGTCTCATGGGAATGGTCGTACGAGCAGATTGCAAAAAGAGTCAAGGAAACCCGGGATGCCTCGTTTCAGCATAAAAATGAAAAAGGGCAGATCGTCAACCGCACCATGGGCATTGCCTCGGTAGGCAGCGCCGCCATGGACAATGAGGAGTGCTGGGTATACCAGGCGATGGTGCGTGCCTTGGGGCTTGTTTACGTCGAGCATCAGGCCCGTATTTGACACAGCGCAACTGTTGCGGCTCTGGCAGAGTCGTTCGGACGTGGCGCTATGACCAATCACTGGATTGATATCGTTAACAGTGACTGTATTTTGATTATGGGCAGCAATGCTGCCTCCAACCACCCTATTTCTTTCAAGTATGTCACCGAGGCCCAGAGAAGAGGCGCCACGCTCATCAGCGTTGATCCCAGGTATACGCAGTCGTCCTCCAAGGCAGATATCTATGCGCCGTTGCGGTCCGGAACGGATATCGCGTTTTTGGGCGGGATGGTCAAATACATCATGGACAATAAGCTCTATAATGAAGTGTATGCGGCCAACTATACCAATGCGTGTTTTCTGGTGAGCAAGGAATTTAAGTTCAAAGACGGCCTGTTCTCAGGGTACAGTACCTTGCCTGAGGGGCACGTCAAAGGAAAATATGACAAGAGTCAGTGGGCGTTCCAGATGGATGAAAACGGCGTCCCGAAAAAGGACCTCACCCTGAAAGACAGCCATTGCGTCTTTCAGCTGCTGAAGAAACATTACAGCCGTTACAGCACCAAGATCGTATCCAAGATTACCGGAACCCCGGAAGACCTTCTGGAAAAAGTTTACAAAGCATACAGTGCTACCGGCGCCACGGGAAAAGCCGGTACATCCATGTATGCCATGGGCTGGACCCAGCACACGGTTGGTGTTCAGAATATCCGGTGCATGGCCATCATCCAGCTGCTGCTCGGTAACATGGGCGTTGCCGGCGGCGGAATCAATGCGCTTCGCGGGGAGTCCAACGTGCAGGGCTCCACGGACCACGCTCTGCTGTGGCATATCTGGCCCGGTTATCTGAAGACTCCGAGAGCGTCAAATGATTCTCTGGCATCCTATCTTAAAAAGTGGACCCCGAAAAGCAATGATCCGCTAAGCGCCAACTGGTGGCAGAACACTCCCAAGTACATGGTCAGTCTGCTGAAATCCTATTTCGGCGACAATGCGGTTCTGGCCAATGACTTCGGATATAACTGGATGCCCAAGGTCGATGATGACAAGGACTACTCCTGGATGACCCTGTTTGACGAAATGTTCAAGGGCGCGTTCAAGGGCTTTTTTGCCTGGGGCCAGAATCCTGCCTGCAGCAGTTCCAATGCCAACAAGGTCAGAAGAGCGATGGCAAATGTTGACTGGATGGTCAATGTCAATATTTTTGACAATGAAACAGGCTCATTCTGGCATGGCCCGGGTATGAATCCCTCTACCATCAAAACCGAGGTATTCATGCTGCCCTGCTGCGTATCCGTTGAAAAAGAAGGCAGCATTATTAACAGCGGCCGGTGGATGCAGTGGCGCTACGCAGGGCCAAAGACCCTTGGGAACTGCAAGTCCGATGGTGATATCATTCTGGAGCTCATGGACAAGATCAAGGAACTGTATCACGAAGGCGGTGCATTCCCCGAACCTATCATGAACCTCAAATGGGATTATATGACCGACGGGCTGTATGATCCTCACAAGGTCGCGAAGGAAATCAACGGTTATTTTCAGAGAGATGTCACAATTAACAACAAGCTCTACAAGAAAGGCACCCTGGTTCCCAGTTTTGCCTTTCTGCAGGATGACGGCTCTACCTCATCCGCCAACTGGCTCTATTGCAACAGCTATACCGAAAAGGGAAATATGTCCGCAAGAAAAGGTACCCAGGATGCACCGAACAATATCGGTCTGTATCCTGAATTTGCATGGACCTGGCCGGTCAACCGCCGGATCATCTATAACCGTGCATCGGTTGACCTCAGCGGACAACCCTGGGACAAGGAGCACTGGGTTATCAAATGGGACGGCAGCAAGTGGCTCGGTGATGTGCCTGACGGCGGATGGCCTCCGATGCAAAATGCCGACGGAACCCCCAACCCCAAGAGCAGGTATCCGTTTATCATGCACAAACACGGTTATGCCCAGATTTTCGGTCCTAGCCTGAACGATGGTCCGTTCCCTGAACATTACGAGCCGTTGGAATGTCCGGTTGAAGCCAACTATATGAACCCGAAACAGAAGATGAGCCCGGTGGCACCGGTTTACGGTACGGAAGCAGATCCGCATTCTTACCGTGAAGGGGTCTGTGATCCGAGGTATCCGATTGTGGGCACTACGTATCGGGTTGTTGAACACTGGCAGACCGGTCTGATGACGCGGCCGCAGCCATGGCTGCTGGAACTCCAGCCCCAGGTGTTTGTTGAGATGAGTGAAGAGCTGGCGCAGCTCAAAGGCATTGATAACGGGGAACGGGTGATGGTGTCCACTCCGCGGGGAACGCTTGAATGTACTGCGATTGTCACCAAGCGGTTCAAACCGTTTAAGATCGGTAATAACATCGTCCACGAAGTGGGCGTGCCATGGCATTTTGGATGGCGATGGCCGGAAAACGGTTCGGAAGATTCTGCCAACCTGCTGACACCGCCGACCGGGGATGCCAATACCCGTATACCTGAAACCAAAGCATTTATGTGTAACGTCAGCAAAAAATAGAAGGGGGTGATCTGAATGAGTAAAGCATTTTTCATTGATACGACTGTTTGCACGGCATGCAGAGGATGCCAGGTTGCCTGCAAACAGTGGCACGATCTTCCCGCGGAAATTACCAAAAACCGCGGTACATATGAAAATCCGCCAGATCTGTCCTTCAATACCTATAAAGTGGTAAGGTATCGCGAAGAAGTGGTGGATGGCAAGCTGGAGTGGCTGTTTTTTCCGGAACAGTGCCGGCACTGCGTAGAGCCGCCCTGTGTTGATACGGCCGAAGATCCGACCGCAATTTTTAAGGACGAAAAGACCGGTGCGGTAATTTTTACGGCAAATACCAAAAACCTGGATGCCGATGCCATTATTGAGTCCTGTCCGTATAACATTCCGAGAAAAGCCGAGGATGGCACACTCGCGAAATGTGACATGTGCAATGACAGGGTGGAAAACGGTCTTCTTCCGGCATGCGTACAGTCCTGCCCGACCGGTGCGATGAATTTCGGTGATCGGGATCAAATGGTGGCAATGGCCAAAAAGCGCCTTGCCGAGCTCAAGGCAAAGTACCCAAAAGCCCAGCTGCTGGATGCTGACGATGTCGATGTCATTTATCTTGTGGCATATGACCCGGCGCTGTATTCCGAGTTTGCAGTGGCTTCAACGGGTGCCTTTGACGTGACACGGCAAATGGCGCTCAGAAAGATGTTTCGTCCATTTAAAAAAGCAGTATCTCATCTGGTATAGATAAGATCTGTTGAAAAAAAAGGGGAGAAGACCATTCTTCTCCCCTTTTGTACTGGTATTGATTTTGATATGCGTAAGCAACACGGTTAAAGGAGATTACATGTCAGAAAATATGGCCCATACGTCAGATCAGATAAATCAGGCGGTGAATTTTATTTTAAAATTAAGGCCCTCGTATGCAACGATTCTTGAGTTTTATGGAAAAATTTTTTCAGCTCAGGAAGATATGAAACCTCATCTGAATATTAACCCCGTCATTATTTCAAAAGACTTGATACAAATAAAAGCCCGAGATAAATTTCCTTTGATCAGCATATCTGAGTTCGGCATTGACCAACAGGCGTCCAAAGAACTGTTTAAGAGAATTTGCAGCATTTCAGCGGATTCAAATGATTATTTGGCCGATTCTGCCAGAAAATTAATCCGACTGCTGGATTTTGATCAGATTGATTTTGAGGCATTGGTGTCTTCTTTACTCAACAATGATGATTCATTTTTTGAGAGAAATTCAACTCAATTTGACCTGGATAAAAAAGTCCTTGCATTTATCACATACAACAGCATCAAACCCTGCTTATCGGCATGTGCTGATCAACTGGCATCCTATCTGGATAAAAATGTCGAATGGGGAAAGGGCTATTGCCCGATATGCGGAAGCGCTCCGGGTATTTCCATGTTTCAGGGGCAGGGCGAACGGTTCCTTTACTGCAGTTTCTGCTGGCATAAATGGACGGCCAAACGAATATATTGCCCGTTTTGCGATAACCGGGATACCGAATCGTTACAGTATCTTTTCAGTGAAGACGAAAAAGAATATCGGGTGGATATCTGCGATAAATGTAATAAATATATTAAAACGGTGGATACAAGAGCAACAGAAAGGCTGATATACCCGCCTTTGGAACAGGTGGCAACGCTTCATCTGGATATCAAAGCGAAAGAAATCGGTCTGCTGAGCGGTGTTGAACTGTTCTTGTAACGCAGAAAAGAACCGGTTCAGCCGAATCGGGGATTATCAAAAGGACGCTTGAATCGGTTTCACGTTCTGCGGGAACAGCGTTGGCTGAAATTTCAGATCGAGCGCCATCTGTAAACGGCTCGTTTTGCGAAGCCGGATCTTCCGAGATGCTAATCGGCAGGTTCGGCTTCTGTTTTTGTAATGGCCGACGGACAATGCGTTACAGGCCTATTTTAAGCAGACACTGTCTGAAGACCGTTTTAATCCGGCTGTAATTTTTGAACGTTGACTTCAGTGGCAGCATATCCTATAGAAAACAATAAAATTTATTTTGCTCAGATGGCAATAGCACAGGGAGTCGTTGAAATGGATCTCTTTAGAATGCGCTGCTATGAAAAAACATATTAAGCTTCTCCCCCTTCTCATTTCAGCTGTTATTGTCGCTTCTGGAATCACCGCCTATCTGACCGGAATTTCTTTTCTGGATATCATGGAATTGAAAACCATAGATTTGAGATTCCAGTCACGAAAAACCATTTCGCCGACTCCTGAGATCGTGATCGCTGTTGTGGATGAGAAAAGCATCGCCAGAGAAGGCAAATGGATCTGGCCCAGATCGAAATTTACCGATCTGGTAACCCGGCTGTCCGATGCCGGCGTCAGGGTCATTGCCTTTGATATCGGGTTTCTGGAGGCGGATGAAAGGCGTGTGCTCAATGCCATAGACCTCATTCATCATACCTCTGAAACATACGGAATCCGTCATGATCGATTCGATCAATACCTGGGGCAGCTCAAAGGCCTTTTCGATTACGATCAGCAGCTGGCCGATGCCATTTCAAAATCCAGCGCCAAGGTGGTGCTGGGGTATTTTTTTCAAATGGATTCAAGGAGCGCTCCTTCCATAACCGAAGAGGAATTTGAACAGCATCAGGGTAATGTCCGGGGCGGTGTCTGTCAGTACGTCCGGGTTTTGTCCGGAGATCCTCGGAACATCCCCCTGCGCGAAGCCTGCTATCCACAATCCAATATTACAAAAATTTCAAATGCAACGGATTATGCCGGTTATTTTAACATGTTTTCTGATACCGATGGGGTTATTCGCTGGATGACCTCCGTTATCAGATGCAATGACCGACTCTATGCTCCCTTGGCCGTCATGGCTGCCAGCGCGTATCTGGGCAATCCGGTTTCTCTGAAAATTTCGGAATACGGGGTTGAAAAGCTTCAAATCGGCAGATTATCCATTCCCACGGATGAATACGGCCGGATTTTAATCAATTACAGGGGGCCGGAAAAAACGTTCCCGCACATATCGGTAACCGATATTCTTCATGGCGAAGTTTCAGATACGTTTCTGAAGGATAAAATAGTGCTTGTCGGAGCCACTGCGGTGGGCATTTATGATATGCGGGTCACTCCCATGGGCGAAGTGTTTCCCGGGGTTGAAATCCATGCCAATATTGTTGACAGCATTTTATCCAGAGATTTTATTCAAAAACCGGGCTGGAGCGTCCTGTTTGATATTGCCGCGATTCTTCTGTCCGGGCTGTTTTTCGGAATCGTTCTGTCACGGGCGGGTATTAAAACCGGCAGCATAACCGGTTTCGTTCTTTTTTTCGGCTATATAATGATTTGCCAGTATCTGTTTTCACAAAAAGGCTGGATTCTGAATCTGGTTTATCCGCTTTGCGTAATGATCCTCGTATATGTCTGCTCCACCGTTTATAAATATCTGGTCGAATCGAAACAGAAAAAATTTATCAGGGGAGCGTTTTCAACCTACCTGGCGCCGTCTGTTGTGAAACAGATTATCGATTCTCCTGACAAGCTGGTACTCGGGGGGGAGCAACGAACCATAACGGCATTTTTTTCAGACGTGCAGGGTTTTACGAGTATATCCGAAAAACTCTCCCCGAATGAACTGGTCGACCTGTTGAATGAATTTTTGACCGAGATGACCGATATTATTCTAAAATATGAAGGCACGGTAGACAAGTTTGAGGGCGATGCCATCATTGCGTTTTTCGGAGCGCCGAACGAATTGGAAAATCAGGCCGAGGTAGCCTGTATGGCCTGTATTGATATGCAGCGGCGATTGGCCGGGATGCGAATAAAATGGAAAGAACAGGGAAAGCCCGAACTCAACATGCGGATCGGAATGAATACCGGGCCGGCCGTCGTGGGAAACATGGGTTCAAAAAACCGTATGGATTATACCATGATGGGGGATACGGTCAATACCGCTGCCCGGCTCGAGGGGGTCAATAAAGTGTACGGTATTTATACCCTTGTCAGCGAAACCACCTTTAAGGCGGCTGCCAGTTCCCGGATCGTGGCGCGTGAAGTAGATGCCATCAGGGTGGTCGGTAAAAAAGAGCCGGTCAGGATATATGAACTCATGGGATATACAACCGATATCGATCAGGCGGTCCGCGAGATGCTCGATTGTTACGCCAGTGGGCTGGCGGATTACAGAAAACAGAATTTCAGCCGGGCTGCCAGTCACTTTGATGCGGCCCTGGCGCTCGTACCCGATGACAGTCCCAGTATGACGATGTTGAACCGATGCCGGGAATATCAGGCCCATGCTCCGGGCGAAGACTGGGATGGGGCATTTACCATGAAAACCAAATAATCTCCGGGATGGTTCTTTTAATTTGACAAAATTTTTCAGACATCTGTCAGCATACCGGTTGGTGCTGATATTCTTTCTGGTCAGCCTTTTATGGTGTTATTTCCAAAACGGATCATGGTCTTCTGATTATGAGGACAATGGCTTTGAAATCGCCTCAGATCTGTTGAATAACGGCTTATACCCTGAAGCAATCGGGGCTTACCAGAATATTGTCGATAATTCGAAGCATGCTGGCGATCGTGCAAGGGCGCTTCTGTTTATCGCAAATACATACCGGCTGTATCTGAATCAGTATGATTCGGCGCTGAATTTATACCAGAGGGTTATCCGTCAGTATCCGAATGCCCTGGCGGCTGAGGATGCATTATATAATACGGGCGTCGTGCTGTATGAACAGGGAAAATTTGACGGGGCCCATTCCATTTTTTTGAAATTTATAAAACGGTTTCCCCTGAGCATGCGCAAAAAGTCTGCCGAGCTGTGGGGCAACAGTGCCGCGCTTCTGGCCGGGACCGGCCCGGCACTGCATAAGCCGTCCGATCGATTGAACCCGGTCGATACGCAGATCCGGGTTTTGGTTAAAGAAAATGCAAAATCGATCCGGATAGCCGGCAGTACGATCACGGTATCGGATTTATTATCGGGACATGTCCTTTTCAGCGGCGGGGGACCTTTTGTATTTACACAGGCAGACAATCATCTGGCTGTCAATGGCCGGGCGGCAGGCGTTTCCGGCTGCCGGATACAATCCGCCGATGGTATGCTTCAGCTGGACGCCTCCAGGTTCAGAGGTTATGTGACGATATCAGCGGGAGGCGATGGCCTGTCCGTCATTAATCATGTGCCATTGGAGCAGTATCTTTACGGGGTGATTCCGAAAGAAATGTCCTGTGACTGGGAGTCGGAAGCATTAAAAGCTCAGACGGTTGCTTCCAGAACCTATGCGTTATATGTCAAGAGCAAAAGTTTTCAAAAAGCCTATGATGTTACTGCAACGACTGCCTCGCAGGTTTATGGCGGACTGGATGCCGAGTCCCCCGCAACCAATGCGGCCGTTGATGCTACCCGCGGCCAGGTATTGATCCATGAGGGGGAGTTGATCATTGCCTGCTTTCATGCGGACAGCGGTGGGTACACCGAAGATGCAGAAAAGGTCTGGACCGTTGAGTTTCCGTATTTAAAGGGCGTACCGGATACATACAGCTGCAGCACGGATGATAGTCAATGGCAATATTTCATCACCTATGCCGATCTGAGCCGGAAACTGTCTGCGTATGGTCTTGAGGCCGGCAGGCGTGTAAGAATTATACCCGGTGAAAGGTCCGCCTCCGGGAGGGTAATCACCGTTAAGATTATAACCGATGATCGGCGGATGGAATTTACCGGCAACAATTTTAGAATAATGGCCGGGCCGACAAAGCTCAGAAGTACGTTGTTTGAAATGCTGCCCTCTGAAAAGGGCATTCTGTTCATGGGCAGAGGATATGGCCACGGGGTTGGAATGAGTCAATGGGGCGCTGAACAGATGGCTCGTGCCGGATTCAGCTACCCGAACATTTTGAAGCATTATTATCAGAACGTGCGACTGGTTAATATTTGCCGGTAAATGCCTTGCAAAACAGCCGCGTGTCTCAGCCTGTCGAGGCCCGTATGTCTGATGCTTGACCGTCTTATTTTTAAAGGGGGTTTTATGAAACGTTTTTCGTGGCCGGGGCATTTTTTCTGCCTCATGTTCCTTCTTTTGCTGCCGGCCGCATGGTGCAATGCAGAACCGGAACCGTATGACCTTGTGGAACATTTCAAAACCGGCGCTGTCAACTGGAGCCGGGGGCTCATCACGGCGACGGGAACCGGCTCACCCCTTCGCAGCAGTCTTGAAAAACCTGATGCCAGGCAGCTGGCCATCCGATCGGCAAAACAGAAGGCCATTCAAAATCTTCTCGAAACCGCAAAGAACGTCAGAATTAAATCCGATATGCGGGTCGGCGCTTTCGACGAAGATCATGATAGGATCATGGCAAAACTGGAAAATATGGTCAGAGAGGCACAAATTGTCAACCGTGGATATCTATCCGATGGGACGGTTGAAGTGACCGTTCAGCTGAGCATTATCGGGGGGTTTGCCCAGTTGTTGCTGCCACGGGATATCCGTCAGATTGAACCCGTAAGACCGGTCGGACCGGCGGCAGCGCCCCCGGTTCCCGTTTTTTTAACGGAGCAGACATCCGCACCACAAGGCGAATCGAAGCGGTTTACCGGCATCATCGTGGATGCAAGAGGACTGGATGTCCTACCCTCCATGGCCCCGCATATAGTGGATGAAAGCGGCCAGGAAGTGTATGGCGCCGCATATGCCAGTCGGGAGTATGCGGTTCAGTATGGAATGAGCGGCTATTTCAAAGATATTGACAGTGCTCAAAAAAGTTCCCGAATCGCCGACACCCCGTTAATTGTCAGGGGGCTGAATGCCGGAGAAACGGGCCGGTCCGATATTGTTATCAGCAATTCAGATGCCTCAAAAATTCGAAGTGCGTCTGAAAGCCTTTCATTTTTAAGAAAATGTCGCATTATCATTGTGTTGGACAGATTGCGTTGATCAGCGATCCGGGATGGCGTCAGCTTTTATGAAACGAATTTTTCAATGGCATATTCTTTTTTTATTGATGGTCACGGCAGGGCTTCTGACCCCTTGCCGTGTCCACGGCGGTGTCGAAACGGTCGGCGGGCAAGGTGACAGCGGCTCGCAAATAACGCTGCTGCTGGGCCATGCGGCTGTGATTGACGACTATCGCTCAACGATCCGCGTTCTGTCTGGCGGTGAGCGGGTTCGCCAGGGTGAGCGGATACAAACAGCCAATCAGTCCCGGATTGAATTAACGCTGCCCGATAAAAGTTATGTTCGTTTTGATGAACATTCCATTTTTGAACTCGCTTCTGTTGAAATGGACAGGGAAACATCACGGCGTCATGTTTCTATATGGCTTGTCTCGGGCAGAATATGGGCAGGGGTGTCGAACTCCGGGCTCGGTAAAGGAGAATTTTCTATTGTTTGTCATTCGGTTGTAACCGATGCATGGGGCGCTACGTGCCGGGTGGATATCCATCCGGAGGGGGCGGTCATTGTCAAGGTGTATGACCAAGCCATAAAGGTCAGCAGCGATCCGGAACGCTCAATTTCCCTCGTGGCACCACTTCTGACCGGCGTGACGCCCTCGGTTGAACGAGGTAAATCCGTTGTTTCTGAAAAATGGAGCTATCTTGTCCGTCCGATGCAGGAGATGATCGTGAGCCCCGGGGGGGCAGCCACAAGACCCTTCCGCTTTCCGGCGAAAACCGATATGGACGACTGGGTGCTCTGGAATCAGAAGCTGGATGCCAGCCGAAGAAAATGATTGTTTCAGAGCCGTGTGCGCAATCCATTTCAGTGCCATCTGACATGATCTTCCATCATGCCATGCAGCCAACTTTCTTACGGGAATGGCAGAAGGTGTCCGGCACCTTCGCCGGAGGGACAGGGTTTGTGTTGAAACTGAAATATGAAAAAAGCTGCCAGCCGGCGTAACAACAGGCCCCGGATGGCAGCTTTTTTATTACCATGTTTTTTCTGTCGGTCTGTCAGGTCCCCATGGTCCATGATGCAAGATATTTTTTCTGCTCAGGGGTCAGGGTGTCGATGTCGATTCCCATGGCGGTAATTTTTTCTCTGGCAATGGCGATATCGATCTCTTCGGGAACGGGGTATACCTTTTTTGTCATTGAATCATAGTTTCTGGTCATAAATTCAATACTCAACGCCTGGTTGGCAAAGCTCATATCCATTACGCTGGAAGGGTGTCCCTCGGCAGCCGCAAGATTGATCAGCCGGCCCTCTCCCAGCACATTGATCCGGTTACCGTTTTTAAGGGTATGCTCATCGACAAACGGTCTTATCCTTTTTTTGGATGTGGTGATGGCGTCCAGGCCGGTTAAATCCAGTTCGACATTAAAATGGCCGGAATTGGATATGATGGCACCGCTTTTCATCCGGATGAAGTGCTCTTGTCGGATGACATGGATATTACCGGTGACGGTACAGAAAAAATCTCCGAGTTCAGCGGCCTTTGCGATTGGCATTACCGAAAATCCGTCCATAACCGCCTCAAGCGCGGCAACCGGATCAATTTCGGTAACAATGACATTGGCCCCCATCCCGCGGGCTCTCATGGCAAGTCCCTTCCCGCACCAGCCATAACCGCAAACCACAAAACTCGAGCCGGCTATCAGGCGGTTGGTTGCGCGGATGATGCCGTCCAGCGTGCTTTGTCCGGTACCGTATCGGTTATCAAAAAAATGTTTGGTCTGCGCATCATTGACTGCGATGATGGGATATTTTAGCACGCCACCGGCAGCCATGCTCTTGAGCCGGATCACGCCGGTGGTGGTTTCTTCCGTGCCGCCCATGACGTACTCCAGGATTTCGGTACGTTCGGTATGGAGGGTGGAAACCAGATCCGCGCCGTCATCCATTGTGTACTGTGGCCGGCTGTCCAGCGTCGCATTCAGATGCTGATAATAGGTGTCATTGTCCTCGCCTTTGATGGCAAATACTGGAATCTGGTCATAGTGAACCAGGGCTGCCGCCACGTCATCCTGGGTGCTCAGCGGGTTGGATGCACAGATGACCACGTGGGCCCCCCCGGCTTTCAGTGTCTGCATCAGGGACGCCGTTTCCGTAGTGACATGCAGGCATGCGGCAATGCGGACGTCTTTCAGGGGCTGTTCGGCCTCAAACCGCTGCCGGATCCGATTCAGCACCGGCATGCTCTGATTGGCCCATTCGATACGGCGGGAGCCATATTCGGCAAGGCTTATATCTTTGATATCATATTCCATTGGATGTGGATCTCCTTTGATAAGTTATGAAAGATTACAGACCGGCCTTTTCTCTCAGTACATCGGCCATGTTGGTTTTTTCCCAGGTGAATTCGGGTTCGGATCGGCCAAAATGACCACAGGATGCGGTTTTGGCATAAATCGGGCGAAGCAGATCAAGGTATTCGATGATGGCTGCGGGCCTCAAGTCAAATGTCTCATTGATAATTTCCTTGACCCTTTGCTTGGGGACCTTTCCGGTTCCCATCAGATCGACCATTACGGAAACGGGTTTGGCCACGCCAATGGCATAGGCGAACTGAACTTCACATTTTTTGGCAATTCCTGCGGCGATGATATTCTTGGCAACGTGTCTGGCCATGTAGGATGCACTTCGATCCACCTTGGAAGGGTCTTTTCCGGAAAAACACCCGCCCCCATGACTGCCCTGGCCCCCATAGGTATCGACAATGATCTTTCGGCCCGTCAGGCCGCAATCTCCCATGGGCCCGCCGACGACAAAACGGCCGGTCGCGTTGATATAATACCGGGTATCCCCGTCGACCATCTCTTTCGGGATCACTTTTTTGATCACATCTTCAATGATGGCTTCCTTTAAATCCTCATGGGATATATCCGGCTTGTGCTGGGCCGCGATTACGACCGTGTCCACCCGCTTGGGGCATCCGTTTTCATATTCGATGGTTACCTGGGATTTTCCGTCAGGCCTCAGAAAATCCAGTGCACCGTTTTTACGGACGGTCGCCAGTCTTTTGCACAGCTTGTGCGCATACATGATGGGCATCGGCATCAGCTCGGGTGTCTCATCCGTGGCAAATCCAAACATTAGTCCCTGATCTCCGGCGCCCTGCTCCTTGAACAGGCCCTCGCCGGCGGTGACCCCTTGGGAAATATCCGGTGACTGGCGGCCGATGCTGGTCAACACGGAACAGGTCTGCCAGTCAAAGCCCATCTGTGAGGAATGATAGCCGATTTCCCGGATGGTTTCTCGTACGATTTCGGGGATATCAACATAACAGTCGGTGGTGATTTCACCGGCGATAAAGGCCAGTCCGGTTGTTACCAGCGTCTCGCAGGCGACCCGGCACTGTTTGTCCTGCGCAATGATCGCATCGAGAATGGAGTCGGAAATGGCATCGGCAACTTTGTCAGGATGCCCTTCGGTCACGGATTCTGATGTAAACAAGAAATGCTCTTTACTCATAAAATTTACTCCTTTTCATGTGCCGTAAAATTTTTTCAGGTATTGGCATATGGGCTGTCTATGGATTTAGTATGGCGTTATCGATCAGGCGGGATTTTCCGATTTTTACGGCAAGCGCCATGATAACGGGGCCTTTTATGGTGTCGACATTTTTCAGCGTTTCAGGATCGCACAGTGAAATATAATCAACCGTTGCTTCCGGGCAGGATTGTATCAATAATTTTGTGCGGTCAACAATCCGGGCGGTATCGGTTACGCCCTCCGTAACCATGGCCTGAGCGTTTTGAAGCGACTGGTACAGGCAGAGCGCATCACGTCGCTGCACCGGGGTCAGATACAAATTTCGTGAACTCTTTGCAAGCCCGTCAGGTTCCCGAACCGTGGGCGATCCGACAATATCAATGTCAAAATTCAAATCCCTGGCCAGCCGGCGGATAATAACCAGCTGCTGGTAATCTTTCTGGCCGAATACAGCCGTGTGCGGTTTGACAATATTAAATAATTTGGTGACCACCGTGGCCACCCCGCGGAAGTGAACGGGTCTTGATCGGCCGCACAGGTAGCCGGGTAGCTCCTGAAGGGTTACGTATGTCTGGAATCCGTCAGGATACAGATCCTTTTCTGACGGAGCGAAAATGAAATCGGCCCCTTCGTTTCCGGCCAGTTGTACATCCCGCTCAAAGCTTTTGGGATACGACGCCAGATCTTCTCCCGGGCCAAATTGCGTCGGGTTGACAAAAATGCTGACGACGAGAATATCCGCCCGTTGACGGGCCAGACGCATCAAAGACAAATGCCCTTCATGAAGGTATCCCATGGTTGGCACCAGGGCAAGGGTTTTGCCGCCGGACCTCAAACGGTTTGCTTCCTCCTGCATCTGGTTTGCGGATCTTATAATTTTAACTGCTGTCATATTTAAAACTTTCTTTCGCATCCGATCAGGTGAAAATGTCTCGATTCACAAGGGATGAAACAGGGTTGGAATGGTTACCTCAGGATAACGGCTTCAGATAATTGCTTATCTATTACTTTTTCAAGTAAGATCAACATAGTATATTTTCTTTTGGAATTCAAGGAATTGTTGCCGGCTCCAAATGGTTTGATGGGCGGTTGATTCCTGAAAATGCGGTTTGACACATCGATGGCCGTGGTTATTATATAAAATATCATATAACAGCCATAAGGAGGTATATATGCGTTTTGATAAATTTACCATCAAATCCCAGGAACTGATTCAAAATGCTCATAATCTTGCTTCACAGCATCAGCATCAGCAGATTGAACCGGAACATTTTCTGCTTGCCATGCTGAATGAGCCGGAAGGCATGGCACGGACCATGCTGCGGAAGCTCGGTGTGTCCCCGGGTGGGGTGGCTCAGGAGCTGACCGTTGCCATTGAAAAATATCCAAAGGTCAGCGGGGCTGCAGAGGTCTATATCTCGTCAAGAGCAAAATCTGTTCTGGATGCCGCTTTTTCCGAGGCATCTAAAATGAAGGACGAATATGTCAGCATCGAGCACATGCTGCTGGCCATTTCGGATGAAAAAGAGGGGGATGCCGCAAAAATTCTCAGGCGGTATCATGTGACCCGGGAGGCCATTCTAAAGGTGTTAATGGATATTCGTGGTTCCCAGCGCATTACCGATCCCAATCCGGAAGAAAAATATCAGGCACTGGATAAATTCAGCCAGGATCTGACCGATCTGGCCCGACTGGGAAAACTCGATCCGGTCATCGGCCGTGATGAAGAAATCCGGCGGATTATTCAGGTGCTGTCCCGGCGGACGAAAAACAATCCGGTTCTTATCGGAGAGCCCGGGGTGGGCAAAACCGCCATTGTGGGGGGGCTTGCTCAGCGGATTGTCCAGGGGGATGTGCCTGAAAGCCTGAAAAACCGGCGGCTGGTCTCCCTGGATATGGGCGCCCTGATTGCGGGTACCAAGTACAGAGGGGAATTTGAAGACCGCCTGAAGGCAGTGCTCAAAGAAGTGGAAACCGCCGAAGGAGAGATCATCCTTTTTATCGATGAGCTTCATACCCTGGTTGGTGCCGGGGCCAGTGAGGGTTCGATGGATGCCTCCAATATGCTCAAACCGGCCCTTGCCAGGGGTACGTTGCGCTGTGTGGGTGCCACCACCCTGAATGAGTACCGAAAGTACATTGAAAAAGATGCGGCGCTGGAACGCCGGTTTCAACCGGTAATGGTTCCTGAGCCGACGGTGGAGGATACCATCTCCATTCTCCGGGGTTTGAAGGAAAAATATGAGGTCCATCATGGTGTCCGGATCAAGGATTCGGCCATTGTCGCCGCAGCCACGCTGTCCCATCGCTACATTGCCGACCGGTTTCTTCCGGACAAGGCCATCGACCTGATGGATGAATGTGCATCCAAACTTCGGATTGAAATTGACAGTATGCCCGAGGAGATCGATGAAATTCAGCGCAGGATCACCCAGTGCGAAATTGAAAAAGAGGCCCTGAAAAAGGAAACCGATCCGGTCTCCGTCGAACGCCTCCAGAAGCTGGAAGCGGAGCTGGGGGGGCTGAATGAAAAAATTCATGAAATGAAAGCGCACTGGCAGCATGAAAAGGATCTGATCGGGAACCTTCGGAATATCAAGGAAGCGCAGGAGCGCCTGGGCATTGAAGAGCAGCAGGCCGAACGCGAAGGCAACCTGGCAAAAGTGGCTGAAATCAGATACGGCAGAGCATCGGAGTTGAGAAAACGTCTGGATGAGGCCAATCAGAAACTGACCCAGCTGCAGGCAGGTCGTAAAATGCTCAAGGAGGAAGTCGATGATGAAGATATCTCCGAGGTCATATCCAAATGGACAGGCATTCCCGTAAGCCGGATGCTTGAAGGCGAGCGGCAGCGGCTGCTCACCATGGAAAAGCGACTGGCACAACGGGTTGTCGGCCAGGATGAAGCCATTACCGCCGTATCCGATGCGGTCCGCCGGGCACGGTCCGGGTTGCAGGACCCCGATCGGCCGATCGGATCGTTTATTTTCATGGGGCCTACGGGGGTGGGAAAGACAGAGCTGGCCAAAGCGCTGGCCGAATTTATTTTTGACAGCGAACAGGCCATCGTGCGGATCGACATGTCAGAATTCATGGAAAAGCATTCGGTATCCCGGCTGATCGGTGCGCCTCCGGGGTATGTTGGCTATGAAGAGGGCGGATACCTCACTGAAGCGGTCCGGCGGCGGCCCTATTCGGTCGTATTGCTTGACGAGATTGAAAAGGCGCATCCGGAAGTGTTCAACGTCCTGCTTCAGATCCTCGATGACGGACGGATGACGGACGGTCATGGCAGAACGGTTGATTTTAAAAACGTTATCATTATCATGACCTCCAATATCGGCAGCCAGTGGATTCAGGAGTTGGACGGCTCCAGGCGGGAAGAGATGAAATCCAGGGTGCTCGAAGCCCTGCGGGCCAGCTTTAAACCGGAATTTTTAAACCGGATTGACGAGATCATTATTTTTCAGAATCTGCAGCCGGATCAGATTCGTAAAATTGTGGAAATTCAGATGCGGCAACTGGTCAAACGGCTCTCAGACCAGCATATCCGGATCGAGTTGTCGGAAGCGGCGGCCTCTTTCCTGGCAACGAAGGGATATGACCCTGTGTATGGCGCCCGGCCGTTGAAACGCGCCATCCAGCACTATATCCAAAACCCGCTGGCAATGCAGATTCTGAAGGGCGATATCCGGGAAGGGATGAATGTCCGGGCCGAAAAAGAGGGAGATCAGATCGTGTTCAGTGTCCGGTAGCCGTTGTCAGCATTGCAGGCATTATCAATCTTTCATATCCGTGAGTCCATGAGCGGGCGTAACATCCGCTCATGACTCACGGCACCATTCTCATAATCCGATCGCCGGGATTAGCCCGGCCTCTCACCGTCTATGGCTGCGCCGATGGCGGTCAGCAGTTCATAATCGGTCCTGCCTCGGACCTTCATGCTCTGATGCTCTCCGATCTGAATATAATACAGGGTCCTGATCCGCCGGATTCCGCCCATGTATTTTTCCACCTTCCAGGGGCTGTCCACGGGGAGCACCGTATTTCTGACCGATAAAATACCGTAATCGATATGGATTCCGTCAGGATTGACGCCAACGGCACTGAATCCGAAAAATCGGCTGTTGAAAAACCACAGCACAATCAGTACCCACAGGCCCCATGCGATCACCTGACGGATATTTTTTTTCCGGATGGCTGAAACTAGTAATACAACTACCAATCCCAATGCAATCAGCATGATGGAATTTTGTATGAAAAGCGATTTTATGATAAATTTCTGTTCCATAATGAAATGGCTGATAGCATATAATTCCCAGCACTGTCAATACATCAGTCCTGATCACTAACAAAAAGTATTCTGTCTTTTGGAAAGGCTTGTCATTCTTTTCTTGACAGTAAAGACACCATTTGATAGATCGGCATTTTATAGGTGGCTTGGATGCGTGCAGGATTACTTAATATTATCCTGCTTTTAAGTTACAGAGTGCCGGATGCTTTTTCGCAGCCGGGCTAGTGAATTTCATCGATAACACGCAAGAGGAGGAATTGTATGCGACGGATGAAGCCCTTTCTTATGATTCTGGGTATTTTGATGACCGCATTGTTTGCGGCGACCGCGTTTGCCGGCCATGGGGGCTCAAGCGGCGGTCATGATGCAGTGGTGATTGAAGGTGGGGATACTATCAATATCGCCGGTATCATCAAGGATAGTCACGGTGAACCCATTAATGAGGTCGGGGTTACGGTCCTGGTCAACGGTGAAAAAATTGATCAGACCGAAACGGCTCACAATGGCAAGTATGTATCCCGGTTTATGCTGGAAAAAGGCAAAATTGAGCTTTCAAAGGTCACGGTCGAGGTCTACAAGGCAAGTTTTGCAAAGACCGGGATTGAATTTGAAGGCGCTGAACTGGCCCGGCACGGGGACCATCTTTACATCAGTGAAGACATTACAGTGCCCCGCGTTCTGGGACCGGCCTTCTGGATTTCTACCATTGTGTTTATCCTGGCCTACGCGCTGATCACCTTTGAGCTGCTTCACCGGACCATCGCTGCCATGCTGGGCGCTTCCCTCATGATGGCCATCTCCTACACCATCGGAACCATCAATCCGGAATATCATATCTTTTCGTTTGAATCAGCGATCGGCTCCATTGACATGAACGTCATCTTCCTGCTCATGGGCATGATGATCATCGTGGGCATTCTGAAAAATACCGGCGTGTTTCAGTGGTGCGCATATATCACGTACAAGCTGGCCAAGGGAAAAGTGTTTGTTCTGGCCATCTACCTGATGATCTTTACCGCGGTAGCCTCAGCGTTTCTGGATAACGTGACCACCATGCTGCTGCTCACCGGTGTGGCCATCGAGATCTGCGTGTCTCTGTCCATCAATCCGCTTCACCTGCTGATTCCCCTGGTACTGGCCTCCAACATCGGCGGTACGGCTACCCTGATCGGTGATCCGCCCAACATCATGATCGGCTCGTTTGCCGGACTGACCTTCATGAATTTTGTGGTCGCATTGGCGGGCATCTGCGTGGTCTCCATGATCGCACTGTTCTTTTATTCAAAGATGGTTTGGGGCAAAAGTTATGCTTCTGCCAAAGTGGAAAATGTTACCGATTATATTGAAGAGCTGAAGAAAAAATACCCGATTACCGATTCCACCCTGCTCACCTACGGGCTCGGGGTGCTGATTTTTGTTGTTGCCCTGTTCCTCAGCCATGGGTACTGGCATATGGAAGTCTGTATTGCAGCGCTCCTGGGTGCTGCCATTTTATTTACCATCGCCCTGGTTACCAAGAAGGTGAATTTTCTTGAGCTGGTCGAAAAAGACATTGAATGGCCGACCCTGATGTTCTTTATCTTCCTGTTTATCCTTGTCGGTGCGGTCGAGTCTTCCGGCCTTCTGTCCCTGATCGCTGACTGGATTCTGAACCTGTCTCAGGGGAACTTTGTCATTGCCTGCAGTCTGATTCTCTGGGTGGCTGCGATCATGTCCGCATTTGTCGACAATATTCCCTTTACTGCTACCATGCTGCCGATTGTCGCGTATCTGAGCCAGGTTATTCCGGGCGCAGAAAACACCCTGTGGTGGGCACTGGCGCTGGGCGCATGTTTCGGTGGAAACGGTACCATGATCGGCGCGTCCGCAAACGTTGTGACCGTCGGCATTGCCGAGTCCAGAGGATACAAGATCAGCTTCATCGGCTTTATGAAGGTTGCCTTCCCGTACATGATCATTTCTATTATTATTGCTCATGTATGGCTGCTGATGGTCAGACCTGTTTGATGAATTCAGTACGAGCTTAAAAAAGCATAGCACGCTGATAAGTTCAGCGTAAACAAAAAGCCCTGCCGTATTACTGGCAGGGCTTTTTTTATTCCACCGCGCGGTTTGTCTTTCATCAGCTACCTTAAAATGCGCCCAGCTGGCAGGGTGAAATTTTGATTTTCAGGGATTCACATATTTTTGCTGCTGTGAGCCTTTTTTCGCCGGAAGCGTCGGCAATATCCCAGCAGAGCTTGCATGAAATGCGGTTATTGACAGCTGCCTGACGGATTTTTTCCTCGAGTTGGGGGAAGCTGCCTTTCAAAGGGAGGGTAATCGGTTTTTCAGCGTCATAACCATACATACCAAGCTGGCATTTTGAGAGCCGGTATTCCATCAGATCGATGGTGATGCCAACTTCGGATGGTGATATGTTTAATTGATCTGCAACCGCATGGGCGGCGGCGCAGGAAATTTTTCCATCGGTTTGTTTGTTCTTGAGCGCCTCGGCAATTTCCGGTTGCAGCGTTGTGCCTTCAGGATGTTTTTTTGCATAGTGTCCGGCATCTTCATGCGTCATGAGTTTGTTCTCCATATGTTAAGGGTTATGTCAGATAAACGCTGACTTTTAAAATTCTCATTTCCGGATTGGAACCGCCCGGGAATGGCCATTTTTTGAAAGCCAGATTTATGAATAGCCATTAACTATAATCATATCTCCCCACAGTTTCAACCTGCAATAGTGAAATCCGGTTATCCGCTATTGAATCCCCGGAGCACGGGATGCCGTTAAAGCGGCTTGAATATTTTAAAGAGCGACTTTATAATGGAACAAAAGCATTCTGTCCGATCGGTTTTACATCCTCTATTTTCCCTTCCGGCTTTTTGGCGTATGCGTTTCCAGTCTGAATGGCGTTATCAGACCTCGCGGGTGAAAGCGTTTTTTGAAATCATGACCGCAAAGGAGTCTTACCGGCCGATGAACCAGGAATACGATTTTGAGATGATCTGTAAATCAGAGGCGGAATCCGTTGAGCAGTTCAGACGGCAGATTCCGGGGGTTGCCACCGGTATCGTCAAAAGCTTTCATGCCTCCGGCACGTTTACCCACATCGATTATGAACCCATCCCCTCAAGAGCGACGGTGATCGATATTATTGTCCGGCTCAGGGAACTTCTGTTCCCGGGATACTTCACCGGAAAGAAGCTGGACGCCCATAATCTGAGCTGTATGACAGAACAGTCCGTGTTCCGGCTGGCAGACATGATTGCCGAACAGATTACGCTCAGCTTTCGTCACGACTGCTTCCGATATCACCGCCCCTGCATCCGGTGTATTGAAAAAGGCCATGCCATTACCGTTGCATTTTTAAAATCCATTCCGGCCATTCGTGAGATTCTGGCCACAGATGTCCGGGCTACCTATGAGGGCGATCCTGCGGCACAAAGCTATGATGACATTATCTTCAGCTACCCGGGTCTGTTGGCGGTTACCGTGTACCGGCTGGCCCATAGCCTGTTTGAACTCGAGGTTCCGATTCTTCCGCGGATCATGGCTGAATATGCCCACAGCATTACCGGAATCGATATTCATCCGGGAGCGGATATCGGCGCCCGGTTTGTCATCGATCATGGTACGGGCGTGGTGATCGGTGAAACCACCCGGATCGGAAACAATGTGCGTATCTACCAGGGCGTAACCCTGGGGGCGCTGTCTCTGCCGAAAGATGCCGGGGCGCATCTCAGGGGGAAAAAACGCCATCCCAGCATTGAAAACGATGTCATTATTTATGCCGGCGCCACGATTTTAGGCGGGCAGACGGTCATTGGAGCGGGAGCCGTTGTGGGTGGAAACGTGTGGATCACCGAATCGATCCCCCCGGGGACCACCGTGGTGATGGACGCCCCCCGGTTAATATATAAATAGTGCCTGAACGAGCCTCCGATAAGGTTATTACTGATAAAAAATATAAGGGTAACGATATGCGAGTGTTTTCCAATATTAATTTTACGATCGGCTCGACCCCGCTGGTCCGTCTTAACCGGATATGTGAAAATTTTGAGGGGCGGCTGTATGCCAAACTTGAATTTTACAATCCCCTGAATACTGTTAAAGACCGGATCGCACTTTCCATGATTGAAGCGGCAGAGCGGCACCATCTGATCGGGCCTGAAACCCTGATTGTGGAGCCGACCAGCGGAAATACCGGGATCGCGCTGGCGTTTGTCTGCGCGGTCAAGGGGTACCGGTTGTGTCTGACGATGCCCGAAACCATGAGCCTGGAAAGGCGGAAACTGCTATCTCACATGGGCTCTGAGCTGGTGCTCACCCCCGGGGAGCGGGGCATGAGGGGGGCGATCGAAAAAGCCCGGGAAATTTTTGTTTCAAACGATTCGGTGTTCATACCGGATCAATTTTCAAATCCGGCCAACCCCCAGGTTCATCGGGAAACCACCGCAGAGGAAATCTGGCGGGACACCGAGGGCCGGGCAGATATACTGGTATCGGGTGTCGGTACCGGCGGGACCATCACCGGCGTATCGCAGGTCATCAAGGCGAGAAAACCGTCGTTTAAATCGATCGCGGTGGAGCCGGCCGCCTCACCTGTGCTGTCAGGTGGGGTTGCCGGGCCCCACAAGATACAGGGAATTGGCGCTGGATTTGTGCCGGAGGTTCTGGATCAGACGATGATTGATGACGTGGTGACCGTCTCCAATGAGGATGCGTTTGAAACCGCCAGACGGCTGGCGAAACTGGAGGGAATTGCCTGCGGGATTTCATCCGGTGCAGCGGTCTGGGCAGCGCTGGAAGTGGCACGGCGTCCGGAAAACAGGCAAAGCTGCATCGTGGTGATTATTCCGAGTCAGGCGGAGCGCTACATCAGCACCGAGCTTTTTCTTTAGGGCCTTGCCGGCGATCATTCGGAAACTGACACAGCGTCTGCCGATTTCCGGTAAAGCGCATAGTAGGTTACCGGAATAATGATCAGGGTGAACAGGGTCGATGCACCGATGCCAAAAATCAGGGCCCATGCCAGGCCGGAGAATACCGGATCCAGCGTGATCGGCCAGGCGCCCAGGGCGGTGGTCAGCGCGGTCAGAACAATCGGGCGCATACGGATGGCACCGCTCTGTAAGATCGCTTCTTTGAGCGGTATGCTCCGGCCGAGGGCATCCTGAATAAATTCAATCAGGATCAGGGAATTTCGGATCACAATTCCGCCCAGGGCGATCATTCCGATCATGCTGGTGGCCGTAAAAAACACCGGATTGTAATATCCGCCGATATGACGGCCGACCATCAGATTGAGCAGGTAAAAACCGGGCATGATGCCCAGCAGCGTCAGGGGAATGGCCATCATGATCAGCAGGGGCATGAAAAATGAATTGGTCTGGATGATCAGCAGAATGTAGATACCGATCAGGGCCGCACCAAAGGCGATTGCCATATCGCGGAATACCCTGAGCGTGATTTTCCATTCGCCCTCACCCGCCCACTGGACCCGGATGCCGGGGGGCATTGGATGAAGCCTGATCTTTTTTTGCATGTCGATGACGGCTTCGGCAGGGCTGCGTCCGGCCATTTCAGCTGTCACATAGACGACCCGTTCCAGATTTTTGTGATAAATCGGCTGGTCTTCCGGAATATTTTCAATACGGGTCAGCTCCGCCAGCGGCACCAGACTGCCGGAGGCGGTCCGAATCGGAATCTGTGACAGACTCGTCATGTCGGACCGGCTGATTCGGGGTAAAATGACATGAACCATCAGCGGCTGACGCTCCCCGGATATATGAACCGTGGCGGGTGACATTCCCCCTATAGCCATTTTCAGTGTCTGGATGACCGTGCGGGTATCCACCCCGTGAAGCGCTGCTTTTTCTTTGTCCAGTATAAAATTGATTTTGTCCCGGGCGGCTTCTGCCATGACATCGATATCCACGACCGACGGCTCGTTTTTCATGAGTGCCTTGATTCTGAAGGCGCTTTCGATCATTTCTTCGTAACGCCGCTCCGGGGAGGCGTAAATTTCCGCCACAATTGTTGACAGAACCGGCGGGCCGGGTGGAATTTCAATCAGTTTGATATCTGCGTTCAATGAAGCGGCGATACGGTTCAGATCGTTTCTTATCCGGAGGGTGATATCATGACTTTGCTGCTTCCGTCGGTATTTTTCCGCGAGATTGATCCGGATGTCGGCAAGATGGCTTCCTTTTCTCAGATAATAGTGACGGACCAGGCCGTTAAAATCCATCGGAGAGGCCTGCCCCACATAGGATGACAGAGATGTGATTTCAGGAACCGTTCTCAGGTACCGTTCAAAGGATCTTACCACCCGGTCAGTCATTTCCAGCGTGGTTCCCTCCGGCATGTCGATGACGATCTGAAATTCGTTTTTATTGTCGAACGGAAGCATTTTCAGCGGCACAAAACGAAATACAGCCAGCGCAATGGACAGTATCAGCAGAATGATCACTCCCGCCAGGAGCAGGTAGCGCTTCAACCGGGATTCCAGAAAGGGGGATACCATGGCGTGATACACCCGGGCAATCCATCCGCTGGGGGGGGTAACGATGGCCTCAGACGCGCGATGATCCGGTGCCTTTTGCAGATGTTTCAGCAGGCCGTGAGACATCCATGGGACAATGGTCAGGGCGCACACAGTGGAAAATATGACCGTCAGGGGGACATTGGCCGCCATCGGCGCCATATAGGGGCCCATCATGCCGGTGATGAAAAACAGCGGTACAAAACAGACGATAATGGCAAGGGTGGACATGATCACCGGCGGGAGCACTTCCTCCACGGCGGTGAGGATTGCCTTGAATGAACCGGACCGGCCGGAGAGAAGATGCCGCTGGATGTTATCCACGTTGGTAATGGGATCATCGACCACCAGCCCCAGCGACAGGATCAGTGCAAACAGGGTCACCCGGTTGATGGTATAGCCGAACAGGAAGTTGACAAACAGGGCCAGACAGAAGCTGACAGGGACCGCAAAAGCGACGATCAGCGCTTCACGCCATCCTAACGTAACCGCCAGGAGCGCCACCACGGTGAGGATGGCAAAGACCAGAGAACTCAGCAGATCGGTCACTTTTTCCTGGGCCGTCCGGCCGTAGTCGCGGGTAATTGCTACCTGAACACCGTCGGGCAGGATGCGTTGCCTGAGTTCGTCCATCCGGTTCAGGATATCCCGGGATACCTTGACGGCGTTGGTTCCTTTTTTTTTGGCCAGGGCCAGGGTTACGGCCGGATAGGAAACAGGAGCCTTTTCCTGACCGGTTTCCTGTCGGAAAAAATGAGAGAAGCTCAGCCGGGTAAGGGTGTCGGTTTCCCGGGGGCCGTCTGAAACAGATGCGATATCGCGCAGATAGACGGGCCTGTCCTCATGGACGCCCACCATGAGCGCTGCCACTTCATCGGCTGATGCCAGAAACGAGTTGCTGGTGACCGTAAATTCGGTGTTAAACCGGGAAAACGTGCCGGCCACGGCAGAGGCATCGGCATTTTTCAGGATCTGGTACACCTCCGGCAGCGCGATGCCCAGTCCTGCCATTTTCTCCGGCGACAGCTCCACCCGGATCTGCCGATTCAACCCGCCGACAATGTCAGTCCGGGATATGTCCTTTACTTCCGAGAGCCTTGCCAGAACTTCTTCCCCGATCCGTCGCAGCTGGTAGGCATCATGACGGGCAGAATACAGCGTCAGATTGACAATGGGGACATCGTCAATTTCAACCGGCTTGATCACCCATCCTTTGACGATCGGTGCGGCCTGGTCAATATTCATGCTGATTTTGTTGTGAAGTTTGACCAGAGAATTTTCCCGGTCTTCACCGACAAAAAATCGAACCGTAACGATGGCCATATCCGGTCGGGACATGGAATAGACGTATTCCACACCGTCGATCTGCCACAGGAGCCGTTCAAGCGGGGTGGCTATCAGGTCCTCAATTTCCGCTGGAGCAGCCCCCGGGGCCTGAACATAGATGTCGGCCATGGGGACCACGATCTGGGGTTCCTCTTCCCTCGGAGTCACCAGTATGGCCGCTGTTCCGAGACAAAACGCGACGATGATAAGGATGATCGATAAGCGGGAAGACAAAAACCGGTATACAATGCCGGAAATCAATCCCCTGGGCAGATCGCGCGGGTCCTGGTTCATGTCAGCGCTCCACCCCGATCGTTTCAGTTCCTTCCAGGCCTGACAGCACTTCAACAGCCGTGTCAAATGATCTGCCGGTTTTGATCAGGCGTTTTTCCCACTGGCCATTGCTGCTCACCATGACCAGTTCCAGCTGCCCCACATGCCTCACTGCGTGATCCGGAATCAGGACCACCTGGTGCTGGCTGACCGGTATCAGGAGCTTTCCGTACATGCCCGGATACAGATCCGGATACAGGCCCTGCAGCCCGGGCAGAGAGGCTTTGACCAGAAAGGTTCTTGTCCGGGGGTCTGCATAGGGCACAATTTCCTCAACAATGGCATCTACCGGTTTTTCCAGCGCAGTGATGGCTGCCTTAAGCGATGTGCCTGGCCTGACTCTGCTAATCAGTCCCTCTCTGACAACCGCTTCCAGTCGCAATATGCCGGTGGTCTGAAGCAGTATCAGGGGTTTTCCCGGCAGAGCCAGATCACCCGGCTCAACCAGGCGCTTGAGGACTTCTCCGTCTTCGGGCGCTTCTATCCTGCTGTATCCGAGTGCGATCGTCGCCTCGTTGATCATTGCTTCGGCCTGGCGGATGCCCGTATCGGCTGTTGTCAAAGATTCCCGGGCGCGGTTGAGTTCAGCTGTGGCCTGAAGATACACTGCCTCAGCCTGCTCCATATCCTGAGCAGTAGCGGCCTCCGATTGAAAATAAGTTTTCGTCCGTTTGTATGCCGACGCTGCCTGAGTAAACGCGGCAGTAGCGGCATGGATCGCCTGCTGAACCTGTATTTTTCCTGAATGGACTGATGTGAGACCCTGCCTGGCCTGGTCGAGCCGGGATAACTGCTGCCGGTCGTCCAGCAGCACCAGCAGCTGGTGTTTGGCGACCTTGTCTCCGGGGCTGACTTTCACATCGATCACCTGTGCGGCAATCTGAGCCTCGATCCGGGCTTCGGTTTTCGGCCGGATGGTCCCGACCGCCTCGTACCACTCGGTGATGGTTTTCACAGACGCCCGGATGGTATGCGCCGGAATGAATCCAGGCGGTTCGTCCCCCTGAACGCTGCCGGGTGCGATTTTCTCCCGGTTCAGCATTCCGAACAGGATAACTGCCAGTATCACCCCGACCAGTAGTATCCCTGCCGCTGCAATGAGTCGGTTTTTCGTCATCAGCCCCTCAAGCTCAGTCGTGAGTCGCGTGAGTCGTCAGTCGTGAGTCGTGAGCCCTCAGTCCCTTGATCTCTGACCTCTGATCTCTGTCTTCTGACCTCTGTCCCCAGTTCTTCCGTCCAGTACCCCGTGGCCCGGCCTGTTTCCGAAATTGCTTTTGCCGTGTCGTAATAGGCGGCAGTCGCTCGAATCCTGGCCTGGTTCCGGTCAAGCTCAGCCTCGAGATACCGGGTAATGGTGGCGCTGCCTCCCTCGTGCTGTATGTTGACCAGCCTGAGGGATTCCTCAGCCGCGGCCACACTGGCCTGTGCCACCGTGTACCGCGCCCTGGCTTCGGACAGCTTCAGATAGGCTGTTTTTACATCGAGCGTGACTGACAACATCGTCTTCCGGTCGGCTTCCATTATTTCTCCGAAAATGGCCGTTGTTTTTTGAATCTCTGCGGCGGTGCTGAATCCGGTAAACAGATCCCAGTTCAACAGGAGACCCAGCGTCCAGTTATCGCGCTGCGTGTTAAAATTCACGCCGGGGTCATCCAGATAGTATCTGGCTACCAGATCCACCCGGGGCAGATACGCAGTTTTCGACATGGCCACTGCCATCTTCGACTGAATGACCTGCTTTTTGATTTTGATCAGTTCAGGCCTGTGCGCCATGGCATATGCCAGAGCCTCGGTGTAGTTTTTCGGTATATCCGCAGAGGTTAAATCGGGGGATGCCAGCACTGCTGCCGGTTGAGCCGGGCTCACCCCCAAAACAGTGGTAAGGATCGCCAGCGCGGTTTCATAGCGGTTCTGGCTGCGCAGCACATCTTCCCTGACCTGTGCCAGTCGCACCTCCAGGGATAACATATCGGATTTTAAAGCGCCTCCGGCTGAAAACCGGACCGTCATCGCTTTGAGCCGCGATTCAACCGTTGAAACCGATTCTTCGGCAATCCGGATAAATTCTTTTGCCGTCAATACATCGTAATAGGAATTGATCACGGATGCCACCAGGACGTTTTCAACACCTTGGCGGTCCGTTCGGGCCATGTCTACCGCAAGTTGAGCCATGTCCTGATTCAGTACATCCCGCCCCCCGTTATACAGATTGAATCGGCCGGTTAAACCGATTTCAACGTTTTCAAACCAGCCCGGATCATTGAAGTTGACCGCGGGAGGGAGCAGCCGCTGGTCTATTTTTTTAAACAGATACCCCGAAGGGGAATCTCCCTGAGAATACTCCGTGAAAAATCCGATGGAAGGATAGAATGCGGCCCTGGATTGTCGCTTTATGGACTCGGACTGGAGAATTCGTTGCCAGGCCATCGCGTGGTCCGGATTATGTCGCAGGGCAATGCCGATGGCCTCTTCCAGAGACAGCGGACTGCTCAGGCTTAAATTAATCGGTTCCGGCGCCGGAACCGGTGTTTGGGGCGATGACGGCCGGGGAGCCGTTTGTGCAGGTGCAGGTGTACTCCCGGGCGGAAAATACGGCTGCGCCGTCCGGCATCCGGCAACGGTGAGAAAACCGGTCAGTCCGGCCACCGTCATCATCACGGCAATCCATTGATTCAGCTTCATCGTGTGGTCGCCTTAACCGTTAATTGCTTTTCCGATTTTTCGGCCGAACGCAACACACTGATCAAGGGCCTTACGATCCGGCACGTAGCGGATACTTAAGGCCGGCTCTATGGGGTCGCAGCCCATGGTTTCAAGTTCCTTTTCGATCAGCTTGACAGCTTCACCACTCCACCCGTAGGAGCCGAAGGCCGCTCCGATTCTGTGCTGAGGTTTCAGCCCCTTCATGTAGGCTAGAAAATCTGCGATTGTTGGAAACAGGCCGTTGTTGAGGGTGGGAGAGCCGACAATCACGGCTCTGGCATCCAGCACCTCTGTCATGATATCACTTCGATCAAACGAGCGAAGGTGAAAGGGCCTGACGGCGATACCTTCTTCGTTGAGCCCTTCGGCGATTGTCTCAGCCATCCGCTGGGTGCTGTGCCACATGGTATCGTATACAATGACGGCTTTACAGGCGGTGTCCTGCCTGCTCCAGCGGGCATAGGCATCGATGATTTTGCCGGGATCGTTTCGCCATATGATCCCGTGATCCGGGCAGATCATATTGAATTCAAGCCCGAGTTGATGAATCTGATCGAGCAGTTTGAGAATCAGCTTCGAATACGGAAACAGAATATTGGCGAAATATTTTTTGGCATGCGGCATGATGGCATCGCCGATGCGGTCATCAAATATCTCGAATCCGGCATAATGTTGTCCGAAGGCATCGCTTGAAAACAGTATTTTATCTTCCTTCAGCCAGGTGAACATGCTGTCGGGCCAGTGAAGCATCCGGGTTTCCAGAAAAGACAGGCTCCGCCCTCCCAGGCTCAGTTCATCTCCGCTTTTTACCGCCTGGTAGTTCCAGTGGCTTTGAAAATGGGCAGGAAGGCTTTTGAGCCCCATGGAAGAGCAATACAGGGGGGTGTCTTCTCCGATGAGCTTCATCACCTGGGGAAGCCCTCCCGAATGATCCATTTCCGTGTGATTGCTGATGACATAGTCAATCGTTTTGGGATCAATCACCTGTGAAATCGTGCCGATGAATTGATCGACGAATTCTTTTTTCACGGTGTCGATCAGGGCGATTTTCTCATCGATTACTAAAAACGCATTATAGCTTGATCCCATATGGGTGGAATACCCGTGAAAATCCCGGATATTCCAATCCCTGATGCCTACATCAAAAACGCCTTTTGCAATTTCAGTCGGCTTCATGGCTTCTCCGTTCCATGCGTTGAATAGATGAGGGGGGGGGATAAGGGCTGCGGCCCTGAACGGGCATGATTTCGCAATCATGCCCGTTATCCTTGCGGTCGGCCGTTATTTTTCCTTTTCAAAATCGTCCTTGCCGGCCCCGCATACCGGGCATACCCAGTCATCGGGGAGATCCTCGAACGCGGTTCCCGGGTCAATGCCGTTGTCCGGATCGCCCTTGCCCGGATCGTAAACATATCCACAAACGATGCATACATATTTGTCCATTTTGATTCTCCTGTACGATGTTGTTAAGAAATGATGACCTGAATCCCGTTGGCCCTTATTTCCCATGGCAACGGTTTCAGGGAGTCGGGCCGCTGGACTTGCCTTCAACTTTCTTTTCGCGATGGCAGGCCCCGTACCTTGTGAATTTTTAATCTGCTTTTGCCGCTAAACAGAGCGAGCGGCTCCGCGGCCTGATTTTCCTGCATGATGCGGATACGCAGAACCGGTTATCCGGCAGCTGTCCATAACCCGTGCAGATTACAGTACGCTCTGGCGGTTATCTGACCGGCCTCGATGGTAAAAACGGCTTCCGGTGATTGGCCGGGAGCCAGAAACTGGCGGTACGCCTTGCCATCGGCAACCAGTTCGATCCATTCGATATAATGTTTTTCCTCCATGGGATGGGCTACGCTGCCGACCGTGACGGTAATTTTCCCTCCGGCCTTTTTCATAACCGGCACATGCTTTTCCTTTGCTGCATCGACCGTGTTTCCGATCATCTGTTCCATCGGCTCTCCGCAGCATACCAGTTCGCCTTCGCCTCCGTGAAGAACTTCAACGATGTTTCCGCAAAGATTGCATTTATAAACTTCCAGTTTTTTTGCCATTTGTCCTCCTTTGTAAATCATGAAAAATGAAAGGTGTGTGATGCTGTAGAACGATGCTATGACGGTGAAAATGCCGAACCGGAATGGTCCGGCGAATAAATCCGGCCGGCCCGGGGGATGAATCATATGTTAATACTCAAAATACGCCATGTACTGAGGTTAACCTCTTTGTTTCCTTTGTATTTGAGAAAACTATCCAATTTTTGGATGGACACTGACGAGGGCTTTAAGAAAAAGGTGCTGCTACAGGCAATAAAGAAACACGGGATCACGACGGCCTGGTTAAAATCACATAAGATATGTATATCATAGAAAAACGACAGAGAAAAGTTCGGAATCAATTGCGTTTCTCAAAAAATAGCCGCGCGGGTCTGCATGCCGGTGATGTCATTCAGGCGCAATAGACTTGTCGATCAGTCGGTATTCTTGAGATATATGGTTGGTTGGACATATTTAAACCGGTGTTTTGTGCTCATAAGACTTTCGGAATGACCAATAAACAGATACCCTCCCCGTACCAGGTGTTTATAAAATTTGTCAATTACCGTCTGCTGGCCTTTTTTGTCAAAGTAAATCATCACATTCCGGCAAAAAATGATATCAAACGGCTGATGGAATGAAAACGGTTCCATCAGATTCAGACGCCTGAATTCAACCATATTCCGGACAAAGGCCTTTATTCGGTAATGGCCCTGCCATTTTCCGAGTCCTTTCTGGAAGTATTTTCGCAGCAGTTCTTTGGATATGGTTCCGGTTTGCGCTTCCTGATAAATGCCACCCACAGCGGTCGACAGTACTTTTGTGGAGATGTCGGTTGCCAGAATATGGATATCCCGGGTCGCTGCTGATTTTAAATATTCACATAACTGAATGGCTATAGAATAAGGCTCTTCACCACTGGAACAGCCCGCGCTCCATACGCGTAACGGCCTGCTTCGATCAGACGGCAATCTGGACGCATACGACGGGAGTGCTTCTTCGGTCAGAAAGTCAAAATGCTTTGATTCTCTGAAAAAACTCGTAAGATTCGTTGAAATGGCATTGAGCATTTCGATAAGCTCATCGCCCGTGTCTTCTTCAATCAGGTATTTATAATACTGGCTGAATTTTTTGAAATGGGTCTGTCGCAGTCGTTTACCCAGTCTGGCACGAACCAGTTCTTTTTTCCCCTCATGGAGATTGATTCCGCATTTTTCATACACAAGGGATCTGAACAGGGCAAAATCTTTATCGGATAGTTCTAAATAATACATAACTTATTCAAATGCCAGGGGCTTGTTTGCTAATGCCACACCACACGATGGCGTCCGGAACAATATTTACGTATGGCTGGTGAATTTATGCATGGCGATGCCGATGATTCATCAATGGCCGGTTTCTGATTTCTTCGGCAGAAATTATGTAACCCGCTCCTTTTACCGAACTTCATAATATAATACAATGGATTGTTTTCCGAACAGGGTAATTCCGTAAAAAGGGTTTGATCATAACTGCGGTCACAATGTCACGGGATCCGTTTCGCCCATAGCCGGCTTCTCCAGCACGATCCGGGGGATGCCGGCAATGGGCGGGCCTCCGAGGCTACGCACAGCAAAATATGGCCGCAGTTATGATAAAGTCCCGTAAAAACGCCGGTATACGGTTTTACCGTCAGGCCGTCAGCATCTGATATCGGCCGTCCGGCCAAGAAGCCTGAGAGCATTCAACCCGCAGATATTGTCCAGATCTCCGGTTGACAGACCGGCCTGTTCCATCTCGGTTAAATACCTGGACGGACTCAACAGCGGGAAATCACTTCCAAACAGAATCTTCCGGCTGCCGATAATACGGGATGCGATCTGATAGATTCCGGAATCATACAGAAAGGGGGATGCGGCCGTATCCAGATACACATTGCTGAACTTGTCTTTCATTTCCCGTTTCAAAAGCATGAAAAAAAACAGTCCCCCCCCCCAATGGGCAAGAATGAGGGTGTTGTTTCGGAATCGGCTGATCAGCTGATCGATGTCCTTTAAACCGACGGGCATTTTGCCCGGATAGTGATGGCCGACCGGCTCATTGGTGTGGATCAAGACGGGAAGATGGTTTTTACGGCAAAAGGACATGACCGGTTCCAGTTCGGTGACTGCCTTCATCGAGATTCCCGTCTGATAAAAGGCAAGCTCACCCACGCCCTTCATCCCACAGCGCCTGCACCGGTCGATTTCTTCTACTGCCTGCGGGTGAAATGGATCTACGCAGCAAAAACCGGTCAGACGATCCGGAAACGCAGCGACCGATTTCAGGATATAATCATTATGCTTTTTGCACAGGTCCGGGTTTTTCCATGGGAATCCGAATATGACGGAACGGTCCACCCGATGGCGGTCCATGGAATCCAAAAGCTCCCTGCAGCTGGCCATTTTCGAACCGGGCAGGCTGTAGAGCAGTTTAAATTCCGGTTCGGCGGCGAAAAATTGTTCCCGATGGTCACGGATCTCTTTTGGAAATATATGTGTATGAAAATCAATGAACATAGCGAAGGTTCCCGGTTGAATGAGATTCAAAAGTATTGACTGAAAAAGTTTTTGTAATACAATATAAGGGTCCCGGCAAGAATAAATTTCAGACGGATAAAAAGACAGGCCGGGCGGTGAAATTCATCCTTGCCGAGGCCCTGAAGTTATTATAAACGATAATGAACAGATATGAATCTGTTGAAGCGTCTGCGGCAGTAAACGGTTTTTTTTATTCAGCTGTTTTACCGTGCTTGTCCAAAAATCCGGTCTTTACCGGATAATTTCAATTGATGATAACTGGTATCTGGCTGTATTTTATTGATAAATCTGTCCGGATACCTGAGGAGCGGTTACATGTATTTTGAAGCAGCAGGAAGTGTCAATACGGAGAAGACATTGATGTGTGCTTGTCAGCGGGCAATAGAGCTGGGCATCGATGAGGTGGTTATTTCGTCTACAAGGGGCGGCAGCGCCCGCAAGGCGCTGGACATCTTCAAGGATGTAAGGATTGTTGCCGTAACGTATCACTGCGGCGTCATCAAGCCCTTTGAATCGGTCATGCCCGCCGAGGTCCGGGAGGACCTGACCCGAAAGGGGGTTACGATTGTTTCGGCTACCCATGCGCTGTCGGGTATTGAACGGTCGGTGGCTAAAAAGTATTCGGGGGCCTACCCCGCGCTTTTGATTGCCGATACCTTAAGGCTGTTCGGGCAGGGCACGAAAGTTGCTGTTGAGGTGGCGATCATGGCCGCGGACGCAGGGGCATTGTCAGGGAAAAATATCATCGCCATCGGGGGAACATCGGGCGGTGTGGACACCGCACTGGTGTTAACGCCTGCTCATCAGTCCAATTTTTTTGATATGAAAATACACGAGATCATCTGCAAACCGAGACACTTTTAACCCGCGGAACACGGCCGATCCCGTTAAAATCAAGGAGCTGCTCATGAAATTGAGAGTATGCCATGCGGCTATATTTTTTTGCTGTCTGCTGATTGTTGAGACGGTCTGTTCGTTGGCACAGCAGGCGCCGTCTCCGGCAGCCAGTTTTTCAGACACCCGTTATGAATTCCGGACGACACCGGATGGCCCTGAGATTATGCATGATTTTATTGTAAAAAATACCGGTGATGCCACGTTAAATATTCAGAAAGTCAAAAGCGGCTGAGGCTGCACCACTGTCTTTTATTCACGACAGATCCCTGCCGGCGGCGAGGGAAAAATTATAATTAAAGTCAATACCAGAGGCTATGGCGGAAAAAAACTTACAAAAAATATCGCGGTGAAGACGGATGACCCGCAGCAGCCTTCCCGCACGCTGACGATCACCGGCATGGTGGAAAACGTGGTAACCATCAATCCGAAAATTGTCCGGTTGGTCGGCGCCGCGGACACGGAGATCAGCGCGCAGGTTTCGATTGTTCCTGAAAAAAAATATGCGTTCAAAATTACGGGGCTGAGGGCAAAGGATGGCAGGCATGTCACGCTGGACCTGAAAGAAACGATAGAAGCGGACATAACCAAATATGTGCTGACCGTCACGAACAAAAAGCAGCAAAAAGCCCGATACTATGATCTGATCTATTTAAAAACCGACAGCCCGGTCCGGCCTGAACTGGTTATCAATGTCTATGGCAATATTCTGGAAACCGTGCGGGGAAAAGTCAACTGAGGTAAAAGTGAATTCGACGAAAGTGATTGCGTTTGACTGTGACGGGGTGCTGTTCGACTCGGCAAATGCCAACAGAAGCTATTTTAACCATATTCTGAACCATTTCGGCAAGGCGGATATGACAGACGGCCAGTTTGCCTATGTGCATATGCATACCACGGATGAAGCCATTTTTTATCTGTTTGCAGGAGATCAGCGGGTGGATGAAGCCAAATCTTACAGTAAAAAAATGGGCTATGAGGCCTTTATCCCGCATATGAAAATTGAGCCTTATTTAAGGCCTCTGCTTAAACGACTCCGGCCGGATTTCAAGACCGCCATCGCGACCAACCGGACCGATACCATGCGCCGGGTACTCGAAGCGTATCAATTGGAGGACTCGTTTGACCTGGTGGTCAGCGCCATGGATGTCGTTTATCCAAAACCTCATCCGGAAGCGTTGCTCAGGGTTTTGAATTTTTTTAATATTCAATCCGATCAGGCATTGTATGTCGGAGATTCCCTGCTGGATGAACAGGCCGCAAAAGCAGCGGGTATCCCCCTGGCGGCATACGGCAATCCATCTTTGTCCGCCGATTATCATATCAGCAGCTTAAAGGAACTGGAAACCATTCTCGATCTCTGATTCATCGCGGGTTAAACAGCGGCTGATTTCCTGTCATCGGCTATCGGCGTATCGGAATCCGGCGCGATGCATTGCGTTTATTACGAATCGGTCAGGCGGTGATGTCCGCAAAAGATATAAAGACCCGGTCCTTTGGCAAGGCAGGCCAGTGTCATATTCAGTTTTGAGGCAAGTCTTACGGCAAAAGCGGTCGGCCTTGAAACGGAAATGATTGTCGGAATATGTGCCCTGGCCGCTTTTTGAACCAGTTCAAAGCTGATACGGGAGGAAAGCGCCAGAAATGCCGTCTGAGGAAGTCCGCCGGAAAGCAGCAGCTTCCCGATCGATTTATCCAGCGCATTATGCCGCCCCACATCTTCGGAAACCGACAGCAGGTCATAGTGTGAGCTGTATGCCGCAGCGGCATGGGATGCTCTGGTAAACCGGCGCAGCTCCTGATGGTCCGACAATGTATCAATGCATTCAAACGCGCGGGCAATGTCGATGGGATGATTGTCCGAAGCTGGTCCAACGCTTCGGAACAGCTCATCGATCAGCCGCTCTGCGCAGCCGCGGTCAGGTTCATGAACCTCAAACCCTTCTTTGTACCGACCGCCGGTTTTTCCCCGGGCAGAAGATTTTAATGTGACGTTGACGAGATTGGGCGCTGTTTTGTCGTCAAAGTCAAACGATTCGACATCGTCCGGGTGGTTTATGATTCCCTGAGACAGACAGAAACCGGCAGCAAGGGCAATTTCATCGCCGGGGGTTCGCATGGTCGTGTAAATGGGGCTGTTGTGAAGGTGGATGAACAAGGGCTCTTCAACCACCAATTTATGATATTCATGTACCTCGGAATCCGGGCGCCAGAATGTAACCTGATGATTCATGAAGATATCCAACGTAGCCTCCTTTATCGTAATATAAGAAACCGTATGTATTCAAGAGCCGTTTAACAGGCTGCTGAACGATTCATCGTCCCTGCCGCTGGCATGAACAGGGGCTGTTGCTCTTGTAGAATTTTCAGATCGAGGTCGCAAGCAAAATAACCGGCAGGATCGATGCGGCTGTCTTGATCGGCTCCGGAAAGAAGCACAGGGCGCACACGCCCTTTGCCCGGGTAGCGTAACCACCTGCTCGGGTTGAACAAACGCGTGCAGTACGCCGGTCATAAAAAAACGAAAAGCATATATATGGAAGATTCCCGGAAAATCGACCATGAAATGGTCAGGATCTCTAAGATAATATTCATGAAACCCTCTATGTTAACGGTATCGCAAAACAATCGTTACAGCTTCGGGCCGGATAGCCGGTGGATAAGAATAAATCGGCTCATTCAGGCACTAAGCTATACATGGTTTTCAGGGGGGAGTCTACCGGGAACCCATTTTTTTATAAATATCAATTGATTTCATGGGCAATTGAATTTAAAATAGATCGTTTCATGATTTGAAATGCCGTTTGGGCAATACGATTGAAAATTTTCAGGGAAAGGGAGTTTTCTGCGAAGAGGGGAACTTATTTTTTTCTTGACAATTTTTTTGGAATCAGTGATTTTTTATGTTTTTTGGATTTATTTATCTCAATCATTTTTATATGACAGGAGGGACAGAAAATGTACGCGGTAGTTAAAACCGGCGGAAAACAATATAAAGTTGAGGAAGGCGAGACGCTGCGAGTCGAAAAGCTTGCCGGGGATGTGGGAAGCTCCATCTCATTTGATAATGTCCTTTTGCTGGCTGACGGTGAAAATCTGTCTTTAGGTCAGCCGGTGCTGGAAAATGTTCTGGTTCAGGGGCATATCGTCGAACAGGGCAAGAGTAAAAAAATTATTGCCTTCAAGTATAAGTGTCGAAAAAGGTATCGCCGGAAAATAGGTCACCGGCAGATGTTTACAGCAGTTAAGATTGACAGCATTCAACCCTCGATGAGTTTGTAAGAGGTTCGAATCGGGTGGTAACGTAAAAAAGACTCAGATCCCGGTGTACACGGTCCGGTCCGGCTGTCGCGGAAATTGGGAAAATTCCCTGTTTTTTCAGAAGGATATCGGGTTTGTGTGATATTAAAAAGCCCAGATGACCTGAACACCGGACATTTACGAAGCCGTCAACTATCATACCGAAAGGTTTGTAAGGAGTTATAACCATGGCACATAAAAAAGCGGGTGGAAGTTCAAGAAATGGTCGCGACAGTAACGGTCAGCGACGTGGCGTTAAATGTTTTGGCGGCCAGATGGTGACTGCCGGCAGCATTCTGGTCCGTCAGGTGGGCACCCGGATTCATCCGGGTGAAAATGTCGGCCTTGGCAGGGATTATACCCTGTTTGCCAAAATCGACGGGGTCGTAACTTACGAACGATCCGGCCGTTCACGTAAGAGAGCGAGTGTTTACGCTGAGTGAAATTCATTGATGAAGCGACAGTGACGGTTCAGTCCGGCAACGGTGGAAGAGGCTGCGTCAGTTTCAGACGGGAGAAGTTCATTCCCCTGGGCGGACCGGACGGAGGTGACGGCGGCGATGGGGGAAGTGTCATATTTGTGGCAAGTCTCCGGAAGCGGACGCTGTATCATTTCCGATATCAAAAGGTTTTCAAGGCTCAAAATGGGGGCTATGGCCAGGGGAAACAGAAAACCGGAAAAAAGGGGGATAATATCGTAATTGAAATTCCTCCCGGAACCCTGGTCACCGATGTCGGTACGCAAGAGGTCATCAAGGATTTTGTCGAACCCGGAGACACCCTTGTCATTGCCAAAGGCGGCAGAGGCGGGCAGGGAAATCTGCGTTTTAAAACGTCTACAAACCGTGCCCCCCGTTTTGCCCAGCCGGGCGAATCCGGCCAGACACTGATTCTCAATCTGGAGCTGAAGCTGCTGGCCGATGTCGGAATTGTCGGATTGCCCAATGCCGGCAAATCCACACTGATCAGCGTTATTTCTTCTGCAAAGCCGAAGATCGCCGAATATCCGTTTACCACGATCACTCCGAATCTGGGCGTAGTAAAACCCGGTCAGGGTGAACCATTTGTTGTTGCGGATATCCCCGGGTTGATCGAAGGCGCTCATACGGGGATCGGTCTTGGCATACAATTTTTGAAGCATATTGAGCGGACCCGCATACTGGTACATCTGATTGATGCCGCCGCCATAGACCCGGCCGCCCCCCTTCATGCCTATGATATCATCAATACCGAGCTGCTGAAGTACAGCCAGTTGCTGGTGGAAAAGCCCCAGATCGTCGTGTTGAACAAGCTGGACGTGCCCGGGGCGGAAGTCGGGGCGCAACGGTTCAGGGACGCTTTGAAAGACAAACCGGTTTTATCAGTCTCGGCGGCCACCCGACATGGAATTGATGCATTGCTATCCCAAATCGTTCTAATGCTGGACAGGCTCCATGAATAACAGTCGAAAACGGTGTTTTGAAAGCGCAAAACGTGTTGTAATCAAACTGGGAAGCGGCGTTCTTTCCGAAAAAAACGGATTAAACCTGAAGTTGATCCGGTCGGTCAGTCATGAGATCTGCCAGTTGATTGGCGGCGGGCTGGAGGTGATTGTGGTGTCCTCCGGCGCCATGGCGCTGGGTGTAAAAAAAGTGGGGCTTCCCGGAAGGCCGGATGAGATACCCAGGCGCCAGGCGGTATCCGCGGTGGGCCAGGCCGGGCTTATTCTGGAATACGAAAAGGCGTTTGCCCGTTACCGGAAAAAAACCGCTCAGATTCTGTTGACCGGAGAAGACCTGAGCAACCGGAAACGATATCTAAACGCCCGTAATACTATCAATACCCTCCTGTCATGGGGCGTGATTCCGGTTATCAACGAAAACGACACCGTTTCGATTGAAGAAATCAAATTCGGCGATAATGACAATCTTGCGGCAATGATTGCCATTTTGATGGATGCCGATATCCTGATCAATCTGACCGATATCGACGGTGTGTATACCAAAGATCCCCGAAGTTTCCCCGAAGCGGAACTGATCTCCTATATTCCTTCAATTACAAAAAATATTGAAAAAATTGCCGGTGAAATACCCGGCGCTCTCGGTACCGGCGGTATGCTGAGTAAAATTAAAGCGGCCAGAAAGGTCACCGCGGCCGGTATCCCCATGGTGATTGCAAAAGGAACGGAGCCGGATATCCTGACGTTGCTTTTTTTAGGCCGGGAATACGGAACGTTTTTTCTTCCCGGAAAAGGAAAACTGACCAGCCGCAAGTGCTGGATTGCGTTCAGTCTGAAACCCAAAGGCATGATCTATATTGACAGCGGTGCAGCCGAGGCCGTAGTGACAAACGGTAAAAGCCTTCTCTCCAGTGGTATTCTCGATGTCGATGGTGATTTTGGTGTCGGCGATCCTGTGGCGTTCAAGGCGGCAGACGGACTGCCACTGGGAACCGGTCTTGTCAATTACGGCTCGGAAGATATCCGAAAGATCAAGGGCCTCAAATCTTCGGATATCCAACAGCGTCTGGGCTCTAAACCCTACGATGAAGTCATACACAGGGACAACCTGGCGATCATTTCCGAATGCATTCTGCCATGACGGATCTCCTGGCGAGGTATTCATCGGAATCCGGCGCTTGCCGGGAAATTGGCACTTTTCGTTCAGACACTACCGCAATAGAGGAGTAAGGATATGTCGATTGAATCGACCATCGTAACTATGGCAAAGGCCGCCAGACAGGCGTCAAAGGAAATTGCCGGTTGTTCTTCCGCCCGGAAAAACGCGGTTCTGGAACAGATTGCGGATAAGCTGGAGCAGGAGGCCGTTTATATTCAGGAGGAAAACCGCAGGGATCTGGTCAAGGCAAGGGAAAAAGGCCTTTCCAGTGCCATGATCGACCGGCTGACGGTGACAGATTCAACAATAGCATCGATGGCCGGCGGGCTGAGGGAGGTCGCCGTTCTGGATGATCCGGTCGGCGCGATGAGCCGTGCCTGGATAAGGCCCAATGGGCTTCAGATCTCGAAAATGCGGATTCCGCTTGGCGTCATCGGAATCATCTATGAGTCCAGACCCAATGTCACCATCGATGCGGCCGGCCTTTGCCTGAAAGCCGGCAACGCGGTGATCCTCCGGGGCGGGTCCGAGGCGTTTTATTCCAACCAGGCACTTGCCGGCATTATCAGCTCTGTGCTGAGTCAGTCCGGTCTGCCCGGAGAAGCGGTTCAGGTCGTTCCGGTCACCGAACGGGAGGCCGTTAAATGCCTGCTGAAACAGGATGAATATATTGATCTGATCATTCCCCGGGGAGGAGAGAGCCTGATTCGGTTTGTCGTGGAAAATTCCAAAATTCCGGTGTTGAAGCACTATAAAGGGGTGTGTCACGCATACGTGGATGACGGAGCAGACCTTCAAATGGCGGAGGATATCTGCTTTAATGCCAAGGTTCAGCGGCCGGGAGTCTGCAATGCCCTGGAAACGATGCTGGTTCACTCAGCCGTGGCTCCGGGGTTTCTACCCCGCATGGCCGGACGGTTTGCGGCAGCAGGGGTTGAAATCAGGGGCTGTCCTGAAACGTGCCGTCTGGTTCCCGACGCCAGGGCGGCTCAGGAATCTGACTGGCCCGCCGAATATCTGGATCTTATCCTGGCCGTAAAAGTGGTCCGGGACATGAATGAGGCCATCTCTCATATCGCCCGGTACAGCTCAAACCATACTGAAGCCATCGTGACATCAGATTAGCAGCGCGCCAGGCAATTTGTCCGCCAAGTGGATTCATCGGTGGTTATCGTCAATGCCTCCACGCGGTTCAATGACGGCGGGGAACTCGGGCTGGGTGCCGAAATCGGTATCAGCACATCCAAGCTGCACGCCTTCGGTCCCATGGGGCTTGAGGAACTTACCACCACCAAGTTCGTTGTCCTGGGTGAGGGGCAGATACGATCCTGAATTGAACTGTTTTACGGATATATGACTATGCGTATCGGGCTGTTTGGCGGAACCTTTAATCCGATTCATTTCGGACATCTTCGTGCGGCGTTGGAAATTCACGAGGGATTTTCACTTGACAGCTGTTATCTGATCCCGTCGGCTATTCCGCCTCACAAAAGCCCGGATGGCATCATAGATGCGCAAAGCCGCCTTGAGATGGTCCGCCTTGCTGCATCAAACACACCCGGGTTTGCTGTGTCCGATATTGAAATCAATCGATCCGGTCCATCCTATACCATCGATACGGTTCGTCGCTTTAAATCCATGACGGGTAAGGATACCACCCTTTTTTTCATTGTTGGTCTCGATGCCTTTCTCGAAATTGATACCTGGAACTCCTGTATGGAGTTGTTCCGGCAAATTTCTTTCATCGTTATGACACGGCCGGGAGCGGGCTGTGAAGCCTTTCAGTCAAAGAATGTGATGCTCGAGGCCTTTTTGAAGGAAAAAATTTCCGGTGCTTACCGGTATTCTGCGTCCCGTTCATGCTTTGTTCACCCTGAGATGCACCGTGTCTTCGGGTTTGAGGTAAGTTCTCTGGATATCTCATCCACCCGGATACGGAAACAGATCAGGAATGGAAAATCCATTCAATTTCTCGTACCTGAAAAGGTTCGCGCTTATATAAAGGCCAGAGGATTGTATACATGACAACAGATGTAGCATCATCCGTTGAACCGTTTGTCAGAGCTGCCCGGGGCAGAAAAGCGCTGCAGCTGGTTGCGCTCGATGTCCATGCACTGACGTCTGTTGCCGATGCATTTGTCATCTGCAGCGGCCGGTCCAATCGTCAGGTTTCCGCCATCGCGGAACATATTGTTCGGGATCTTAAAACCCAGGGCATCAGGCCGCTGAGTGTGGACGGGTTGAAAGAAGGTCACTGGGTTCTGATAGACTACGGGTATATCATTGTCCATGTGTTTTACGAGCCGGTCCGCCAATTCTATGATCTGGAAAGTCTCTGGAGTGATGCAGGGCGAATTGTCATCGAACCGGATGCCGCCGACATCTCTGAAAATTTCGAAGAGGAGGATATGGATGACTGACAGGGCCCCTGTAATGCTCATGATTCTTGACGGATGGGGAATAAGTCCTTTGGAAAAGGGAAATGCCGTATTCCGGGCAAATACCCCTTTTCTGGATATGCTCAAAGCACAGTATCCCCATACCCATCTTTTGTGTTCGGGCGAATCGGTGGGGCTTCCGGAAGGCGTTATGGGAAATTCCGAAGTCGGGCATCTGAATATTGGCGCCGGACGCATCGTGTATCAGGATCTTCTCCGGATTAACGTTTCGATCCGTGAAGGCACTTTTTATCAGAATGACGCATTTAACCGTGTCATATCCCGGGTCAAAGAGCGTCAGTCCACGCTTCACCTGATGGGCCTTGTCTCTGACGGAGGGGTTCACAGTCATCTGGATCACTTGTTTGCCCTGCTGGATCTGATCCGGACAAAGGGCATCACCCGGGTGTATGTTCATGCCATCATGGACGGTCGTGATACCGCACCGGACAGCGGAATCGGTTATATCCGGGAGCTTCAAAAGTATATGTCCCGAAACCGGTTCGGCACCATCGCTACTATCTGCGGGCGGTTCTATGCCATGGACCGCGACAGGCGATGGGATCGTGTCGAGAAGGCGTACCGGCTTTACACGCAGGGGACCGGTATCCGGGAGACCGACCCGGTCGAGGCCATCGCGCATGCCTATACTGAAAATGAAACCGATGAATTTATCCGTCCCGTTGTAATGACCGATCATGAGGGGACACCGGTTCGGCCGGTAAGCGATGAGGACGGGCTTATCTTTTTTAATTTCAGGGCGGATCGCGCGCGCGAGATCAGCCGGGCATTTACAGAAAAGCAATTTAGTGGATTTGATCGTAACTGTCTGCCGAAACTGTGTGATTTTGTCTGCATGACCCGGTATGATGAAACATTGGATCTGCCGGTTGCATTTCCTCCGTTTCGTATGAAAAATACGCTGGCAGAAGTGATCAGCAACCGGGGATTGAAACAGCTTCGAATTGCTGAAACGGAAAAATATGCCCATGTCACCTATTTTTTCAACGGCGGCGAGGAGCAAAATTTTCCCGGTGAACAGCGGTGTCTCATACCTTCACCGCGAGAGGTGGAGACCTATGATCTGAAACCTGAAATGAGCGCTGAAAGCGTCAAAAACGAGGTAATCTCCAGGCTGCAGACCGGTGAATATGATCTGATCGTGGTCAATTTTGCAAATATGGATATGGTCGGTCATACCGGAATTCTGGATGCCGCCGTCAAAGCCTGCGAAACCGTGGACAACTGTGTCCGGGAAATCGTGCCCCGTCTTCTGGCGCTCGGCGGGGCTGCCATCATCACCGCAGATCATGGTAACGCCGAGATGATGACTGACACAGACGGCCATCCCCACACGGCGCATACCTGCAATCCTGTTCCGTTTATTCTGGTCGATGAGAGCCGGCGAGGTATGCGTTTAACCCCGGGTATCCTTGCGGATATCGCCCCCACCATCCTGGATATCATGAACATTGACTTGCCGGAGCAGATGTCCGGCCGTTCTTTGCTTATCCGGTAATCCCGACCAATCCCCCTGCCGGGCTTGACCATAACTGCCGCCATAACGTCGTAAGGACCGTTCCCGGCTTCTCCAGCACGATACGGGGGAACGGCCGAGACTTCGAAACTACACGTAAGAGAATATGGCCGCAGGTATGATCAAGCCCAAATTTACGATCCTTTCTGCGGCATGCCCCCTGTCATTAATAATTTTTTATTTTCCAAAAAATGGTTTCCCCTGTTATAATCCGTGAGATTTATTGACAGTACTGCGGTTTTTCGTTAAAGTTCAGACATAAACCTTTAAAAATTCAGAGCAAATTTTATGGATTGCCGATAATGTACACGATACGCGGCATGGTTTCAGGTTATCTGTGATTGTCCTATCCATACTTATGTATTTCAGGGATAAATTATGATTATCGGGTTAGACGTCGGCGGTACCCATACGGATGTGGTGCTCTTGGGAGATAAAGGGCTGCTCAGGGAAATTAAAGTCGTCACCAATCATTCAGATCTTTTCAGCACCGTGTTAACGGGGCTTGAGAAAATTACTGAAAACATTGATTCCTCGAAAATCAAGCGGGCAGTCCTCAGCACAACCCTCACGACGAACGCCATTGTTCAGCGCAAAATTCCTCAGGTGGGCATGATCGTATCCAGCGGCCCCGGGATCGATCCGGAACAGTTTCGTACCAATTCGTATTTTTTCACCGTATCCGGGTCGATTGACCATCGGGGCAGAGAGATCAAACCCATCGATGAAAAACAAATCGTCAGCATTGCCGGATATTTGAAAAAAGAGGGAATTCGTCATGTCGGGATTGTTTCAAAATTCTCGGTCAGAAACCCGGCGCATGAATTAAAGATCAGACAGATCATCAAGGATGAGTTTGAGATGGTCTTTCTCGGGCATCAGATATCCGGCAGCCTGAATTTTCCACGACGGATTTCAACCACGTATCTAAACGCCGCGGTCTATCCCCTTCACAAGGATTTTTTCAATGCGGTTCAAAAATCATTGAAGCAAAAAGGCCTTAAAATTCCCATCCACATTCTTAAAGCTGACGGCGGTACCATGAATTTTGAAGCCTCTATCGATTTTCCCGGCCAGTCGATTCTTTGCGGACCGGCTGCCAGCGCCATGGGTGCTATGGTATTTGCTCCCGGGAACAAGGAGGTGCTGGTCATGGATATTGGCGGAACCACAACGGATATGGCCGTATTGCTCGACAAGGTGCCGGTGCTTGAACCCCTCGGCATCCAAATCGGCGGGTATAAAACACTGATTCGTTCGTTGCAGACACATTCCATCGGATTGGGGGGTGACAGTGTCATCCGGGTATCGGACGGCCGACTGGAAATCGGACCCGACAGGGTCGGACCGGCCATGGCTTATGGGGGATCTGGTCCCACACCTACCGACGCGCTGTTTGTCCTGAACATTATCCGGGACGGGGACAGACAAAAGGCGCTCGAGGGCATACAGCAGATTGCCGCCGCGTTACAGGCGGATGCCGAAGAAACGGCGCGGCAGATTGTTGACACGGTCTGTGCCACGATTTTACGCGAAGCCCGGCATCTGATTGATCAAATCAACAGCAAGCCGGTGTATACGATTCGTGAACTGCGGGAGGGATGTTTTGTCCGGCCTGAAAAGATACTGGTGCTTGGCGGTCCTGCGCCATTTTTCGCCGAACGTCTGAATCAGGTTTCCGGATATGATGTCGAAGTGGTTCCCAAATGGCAGGTGGCCAATGCCATTGGAGCGGCCCTCGCACGGACGACATGCGAAGTGACCCTGTTTGCCGATACTGAGCGGGAAATCGCAACCGCACCCGAAGAAAATTTCGTGGCAATGGTCAATAAAGATTTTTCGAGACAGGATGCCCGGGAAAAAGCGTTTGAATTGCTCAGGGAAAAAGCGCTGGGAAAAGGGGCATCGGCTGAAGACCTGGAAATGGAAATTATAGAGGATCAGCAGTTTAATATGGTCCGTGGATTTTATACGACCGGTAAAAATATCCGCATCAAGGTCCAGGTCAGACCCGGATTGATCCATGGATATGAAGGGATTGCCGGTGAGCTTTTATCGCATGAATAATAAAAAATCCCCTTCTGATTGGAGCCAATGATGTTGCATGCAACGTATAAAACCGGACTGGTTTTCTTTCCGGCTTTTGACTGGGCGATCAGCCCCACGCATCCGGAACGGGAGGAGCGGCTGCTTTACACGCAGGATCAGGTTTTTGAAGAAGGCCTTCTGGACATAGAAGGCATCAGGGAATTCAAGCCGGAGCTGGTTACGGTAGCCGATGTCCGGCGGGTTCATTTCTGCGTTCCGAATGAAAACCGGGTCATGACGGAATCCCATTTCATCAGTGCCGGTGGCGCAAAAACCATCGGAAAAGCCGTGATGGACAAAAGAGTCGATAAGGGCTTTGCCCTTGTCCGGCCCCCGGGCCATCATGCCATGCGAGTGGTACACGGTGCCAGAGGGTTTTGCAATGTCAATATCGAAGCCATCATGATCGAGTATCTTCGCAAGGCCTATGGCATCCGCAAAGTCGCTATTGTCGATACCGACTGCCACCATGGTGACGGCACACAGGACATCTACTGGCATGATCCTGACACCCTGTTTATTTCGCTGCATCAGGACGGACGGACGCTTTATCCGGGTTCCGGATTTCCGGATGATCTCGGCGGGCCCAATGCGCTGGGAACAACGCTCAATATTCCCCTTCCCCCGTTTACGTCAGAAGAGGGTGTTTTGTATGCGGTAAACCATGTGGTGCTTCCAGTCCTGGATGAATTCAAGCCGGATATCATTATCAATTCGGCCGGGCAGGACAATCATTTTACGGACCCCATTACCAATATGAATTTTTCCGCCCAGGGATATGCCCGGCTGACAACGCTCTTAAAACCCGATATTGCGGTGCTCGAAGGCGGATATTCCATCGAGGGTGCGCTTCCCTATGTCAACCTCGGCATCATACTGGCCATGGCAGGCATTGACTATTCAAAGGTTACCGAACCCAACTATGATCCAGAGGCTATCCGTCAAACCCCTCAAATATCAAGGGCCATTGAAAAAACCTGTGAACAGGTGCTGGCCAATTGGAACAACCGCAACGCCATCAGGGAAAAGCTGTACGGCTCGTCTGAGTATGCCGACAGGAGCCGCTCCGTGTTTTACGATACGGACAATCTGATCGAAACCCAGCACGAGCAGGTTCGAATCTGCAGGCAGTGTGGCGGGGCCTTGAAAATTGATTCTTCATCGGATAGAGGCCTTCACGTTCTGGCCGTTCATGTTCCGTCAAATGCCTGTGATGAATGCAGGCAGACCGCATTGAAATGGTATGACACGGCGGATGTGAATCGATATGACATGCTCTTCCTTCAGGACCGGACAGAGGATAAATTTTTAATAAAAAGTGCTACCGTATGAAATCTGATCTACCGTTTTCTGAATTCAGACAAACCTTTCTGAAACGTAACCTGCAGTTGAGGGCCCGCATCATCCAGGCGATCCGCGGGTTTTTTATCGAACAAGCTTTTTTGGAAATCGAAACGCCCTGCCGGATTCCGGCACCTGCCCCTGAGCTGCATATCGATGCTCCGCCATCCGGGCAATGGTTTCTGCATACATCTCCGGAGCTGTGCATGAAACGTCTGCTGGCAGCCGGCTACGGTCGCATTTTCCAGATTTGCAGATGCTTCCGCCAGCAGGAACGGGGAAACCGGCATTTGCCCGAATTTACCCTCCTGGAGTGGTATTGCCAAGGGTTTGACTACCAGGATATGATGGCCCAGTGCGAGGCGCTGATCTGTTTTGTGGCCCGGCAAACCGTTGCTAAGGATTCGTTTGTGTATCAGGGCCGAAACATCGATCTTACCCCTCCCTGGCACAGACTCACGGTTTTGGAAGCCTTTGACCGGTATGCCACGGTTTCCATGGAGGCCGCGTTGCGTACCAACCGTTTTGACGAGGTCATCGCGTTTGAAATCGAGCCCTGTCTCGGGATGGACAAGCCGCTGTTTCTCTACGATTATCCGGCATCCTGCGGAGCCCTTGCCAGGCTTAAAGACGGCAATCGTTTCGCAGAACGGTTTGAAATGTATATCAGCGGGCTGGAATTGTGTAATGCATTCAGCGAACTGACTGATCCGAAAGAGCAGCGGCAGCGGTTTGAAAAAGAGGCCGGCGAGCGCATCGCATCCGGGAAATCGGCATATCCATCACCCGAGAAATTTCTGGCGGCCCTGAAATTTATGCCGGAGTCGTCCGGAAATGCCCTGGGGGTCGACCGTCTGGTAATGCTCCTTGCCGATTGTAGCCGGATTGACGATGTGGTGGCATTTACCCCGGAAGAACTGTAAGGCCCTCAGCAAATAACCCGAAAATAGAAATTTTCCCACAGTATTCCCCGTTAATCCTAAATAATCCCGTTTTTTATGTTGAGGTCAATATCTTTATTGAGATATTTATCTTGATTCTATAACGGTACGCTAATACTATCAGCTTACCCTGTGGTCAAAGAAGCCGTATGGCAAATAATACAGAAAAAACAGGACCAGCATCAGGGGTCATCCTTAACCTTGGTCAGGTATCAGAAATATGAAAAAACCGGTAAAATCGTCCATTCTTGTTGCGACAGCGAATGTAGAGGAATTTGTCTCCATTCGGAATTTTTTTGAGGCGACATACCACATAGACTATGCCCCCGATATCGACCATTGCCGGATGCGCTTCCAACAGAAGTCATATGAATTTATGTTTATTGATATCTCATTTCTGATGAATCCCGATGGCAGCCCCGCTGACATTGGCCATTACAAACAAGCGCTGATCCTGTTCTGGCAAAATCCCGGCATGCACATTGTTGTCCTGTCTCCTCAGGAAAAAATCCGGGAAGCCGTTTATGCCGTAAAGGCCGGCGCAGATAATTATCTGACCTATCCGGTTAACCGCGATGAAATTCATTTTTTTACGGAAAGCATTCATGAGGATAAAATAAAACAATCCGAGCTGGATTATCTTCGGGATCAGTTCTGGGAGAAAGAATCCCTGGATTTTATTAAAACCCAGAGCGATATTATGAAAAGTGTCTTCAGCAAGGTTCGTTCGGTTACCGCAACGCGCACCACGGTATTGCTTCATGGGGAAACCGGTACCGGAAAGGGCGTTATGGCCCGGCTGATTCACCGGCACAGCAATCGAAAAGACAAGCAGTTTATTACGGTTCACTGCGGTGCGATTCAGGACACATTGCTGGAAAGCGAGCTTTTCGGTCATGAAAAGGGCGCTTTCACGGGAGCCATCAAACGAAAACTGGGAAAATTTGAAATCGCCCACGGGGGAACCATTTTTCTGGATGAAATCGGGACCATCTCGGCAGCCGCACAGATCAAGCTGCTGCAGGTTCTTCAGGACAGAACCTATGCGCGTGTCGGTGGGGAAGAAATGCTTGAAACCGATGTCAGGATCATCGCCGCCACGAATACGGATCTGAAAGAAATGTGCGCGGCCGGCAGCTTCAGAAAGGATCTGTTTTACCGGATCAGTGTTTTTCCCATTGAAATTCCCAACCTCCGCGATCGCATTGAAGATATTCCCATTCTTGTGGATATTTTTCTGAATCGTTTGAACAAATTCAATTCAAAAGAGATACACGCGGTTCATCCGATGGTCATGGAGGCATTTGCCCGTTATGCCTGGCCCGGCAATATCAGAGAACTGGAAAACCTGGTGGAACGTGGCTATATTCTTGAAACCAGTTCGGTTCTGACCCCGGAAAGCTTTCCCCTCGAACTGTTCCAAAACGATGCCCCCCTTGCGCATCTCCAACTCGATTCATCTCAGGCTCTGGCCGAGGTCAGGCGAAGAGGCATTGAGCATGTTGAACGGCAATATCTAAAAAAACTTTTGACCGACACCAAGGGTAAAATCAATCAATCCGCACTTGCCGCCGGAATCAGCACCCGCCAGCTTCATAAACTGTTAACCCGTTATGGTATTCGAAAAGAAGACTACAAATAACGCTCGCGACCCTATCCACCCTGTTTAATTAATTTTATGTCTTCGGATTATATTTTTTCCCACAGTTTACGCAGATTACACGCAGTATTGTTAATATTTTTAAATAGGATTGGGATTTCCATCGTTTGCCTCAAACGAAGTGCTCCTCCAGCGATAGCGCGCCTCAGCCTGCCCGCAGGGCGCTGATTCAATCTTATGGTGGCAGGGGCGGCAAAAATCGGAACTTTTTGTTCTTCTATTCGGTCCGAAATAAGGAATAACCGGTTCTGATCTGAACCGAACCAGCTTCAGATAATGGAACCGAACACTTACCGAATTTTTATTCTCCTCAGCCCCTTTCTGGGCGGATATTTTCGTTTATTCTTCCATCAACAGGAACTGATTATTCTGTTTTTAACCTCATTGAATCCGCTCATGCCCCTGCTATTCCTGCAGATTGTAAGGCTGGCACTTTAATTGCTTAACTTGAACCAAAAGTGTGCTTTGTCGCTTTATAGTCCGCATCAAACAGCGAATCAGAAACGACGACTATATCCGTCTGATAGGGCCTCGATAAAAATTAATTGCGCATATGAGCAGAATTTTTGTTCGTTTTAAAGGCGAATCAAAGCGAGTACGCTTTGATACAACGCGGAAGACAGACAAAAAGACAAGCAAGACGGTGTAATTTAATTTTCCAGAGGTCTTTCTGTATGGCTGACCGATCGGGTGGATCCTCCATGGGAACGGCAGCAAACGGTTTGGCCGGCATCAAAGCGATTTTGTAGAAACCGAGGGTCGTATAATCTAATAAAATATGTAAACAGAGACATCAGCAATGGAAGAAAAAGTTCTAATTTGTATTCAATGTAATAATCCGTTTGTATTCAGCCTGGAAGAGCAGAATGAATTTTATGCCAAAGGATTTGATGAGCCCAGACGCTGCCCGGCATGCCGGAAAAATAAATCCAGATCGTGCGGCTCAGGAACATCCCATAAGCATTGTGACAAAAAGAAGTTTTTCAGAAAAAAATACGATGAATAGCCTCTCAGTATTGGGGAAAAAGCGGGGGCAATATCTCAGTTGATGCCATCTGTCAGACAGCTCCGGGAGGCACCCCCGAAAATGCGTTAAGGAGAATGATCATGAGAAATGATGATTCAGTTTATCAGGGTGACGAAGACGAGTATGACGAAAGCACTGAATATGATCTGGATGATTATGTTCAAGACATCTTTGACACCTTCATGGGCAATGAGAATATGGACCTTTTGCCGGATGATTATGAGGATTTCTGGGATTGATTCGGCCCCCTCACCTGACCGGAAAAGATCAGTAAGCTCAGATTTACACCGCTTTTGCAAAGAAACAGGACCTTTGGAAAATCAGCGTATCGCGTTTTCCAAAGGTCCTGTTTTTTTTACCTGTTTTCTGTGCCCGCTCCACCCGGATGTTCGAAGGGATCGGCAGGGTGAACAATACGAATAAGAAATAGTGTTATCCTTTTGAAAGGATGTGAAAAAAGGAGGTTCCACCTGTAATGAACGTTGATATGTTAACGGACGGTTCCATGGTTACTTATCTCATGGTCCCCTTTTTAATCTGTCTGTCGCGCATCTGCGACGTGACCCTGGGAACGTTGCGCATTGTGTATATTTCCAAGGGGATAAAATCTCTTGCAGCGGTTATCGGATTTTTTGAAGTTGTGATCTGGTTGTTTGCCATCGGCCAGATTATGCAGAATTTAAATAACGTGATCAATTATATTGCCTATGCGACCGGGTATTCGATGGGTAATTATATCGGGATTTTCGTTGAAAACAAATTGTCGGTAGGCACCCTGATGCTAAGGGTATTTACAAAGAAAAACGCCGATGAGCTGATGGGGGCTCTAAAGTCATCCGGTTACGGTGTTACCCTGGTCCGGGGCAGCGGTATTTACGGACCGGTGGATATCTTTTATACGATTATCCGGCGAAAAGACTACAATGATATCATCAATCTGATTAAAATTTTTAATCCGCAGGCGGTGTTTACGGTTGAAGAAGTAAAATACGTCAATCATCAGCCGTTTTCGATGGGACAGCATATTGGAAACGGCTTTTCGAATCCATTGAGAGCACTGGTGAAACGGCCGGTGTATTGAATGTCCATGGTCAGGGGGTGAGCGGCTGCTATCGTTTTTTCCCGTGTATTATGAAGGGGGCGCTGCTTCCGGTTCCCGGATCGGATGGGTACAGAACATAAAGATCACCGTATTGAGACCGATAATGACTGCGCCGGATACGAACGCGCACCGGAGGTTCAGCATGTCCATAATGATCCCGCCCAGCAGCGATCCGACGAGCATCCCCAGGCTGTGGGCCATCATGATCAGGCCCATGATACTTCCCATGGCACCCGCCCTGTTGCCCTTGATTGTGGCCATTGCCGTCAGCGCCGGCATGGAGATCCCGCCACCGAATCCATAGCACAGATTTGCCAGTACCAGATCCCCGAATCCATGGGCAAACTTATATGAAAACAACGCGAAGACGGTAATGGCGCCGCCTGCTATGACCATTGCCCGTTTATTGATTCGGTCGGCCAGAAAGCCCATGGGTGCGTGCAGCAACCCGCTGATCAATACGGCAAGGATGACGAGGATGCCGATCGAGGAACTCGACAGTGAAAATTCGGTATCCGCAAATACGGGTAAAAATCCCCATATGATTCCGATTCCGGAGGCATAGCCGAACCGGAACAGAAAAAGACCTTTCATATGCCGGTCGGTCAGCAGCTGCGTCCAGGAAACCGGTTCTTTTTTATTGGTGGCCATCTGTTCGGTATCTGTAGGCGGCAGGAAGAATAAACTCAATAAACATCCGATAATCGACAGAACGCCCATGGAGATAAAGGCACCCTGAAGGCTGAAAAGCTCATTGATATATCCGCCAATCAGTGGGCCGATGCTCATTCCGACAAACAGCGAGATATTAAACAGGCCCATGGTGATGCCTTCGTGGCCTTCGGGTGTGATATCGCCCACATAGGCCTGCACCACGGGCATTATCATTGCGGATGCGATCCCTTGAATAAACCGGATCGCAATCAGGGACTCGACATTTGTCGAGAAAATGTAGGCCAGAGATATCAGGGCATACGCCAAAAGACCGCAGACAATAAAGGGTTTGCGGCCTTTTTGATCTGAAATTTTTCCAAAATAGGGGATAAGCAGGGTTCTTGACAGTGAAAATGCGCTGAATATTAACGCGATGTAGATTCCGCTGGCTCCCAGATCATGGGCGTAAACCGGCAGTAGCGGTACGACAATACCGACTCCGGTAACTGAGGTGAAAATGGAAAATGAGAGTGTGCTGAAAACTCTGGTATTAAATTCCTTCATGTATCCTTCCGCAGATTCAACTCACCGGGTTAACCTGAAGCTCACGATACGACTTAACAGCCTGTTGAAGTAAATCTAATACCATTGTGAATGGGACTGAACAAGAATCTTCTGAAAAATATTGCAACCTGTAGTCATATCAGATGACCGAGGGCTGAGTCGAAAGGAAGGAAACGAACAGGTTCGGGTGGCAGCCTGAGGGAGAGTCAACGGCATAAACATACCTTCATAAAGGAGCGGACGAAACAAACGTGTTTCTCCGCTCCTTTAATCCGGCAGAAAATAGACTACGGTTTGATGCGAAAGGGGGATAAAGCTTGTCGCAAATGCAGTCTATCTTTTTTGCTTTTTTAATATCCGAACGGTTTCTGCGATCTCTTCGGGAGTAACGCCCTGACGGATTTTTTCTACGTTTTTCATAACCTCAGCAAATCGGACCCCTTCAGCCGCACTGATCCACTTCAACTGCAGCCGTTCAGGTCGGATACCGAGTTTTTCCATATTTTTGTGAATTTTTTTAATTCGTTTTTCGGTCCAGTGATTGGCATCGATGTAGTGGCAGTCGCCAATGTGACAGCCGCTGACCAGAATTACCGGTGCCCCATGCCTGAATCCGTGCCAGATGAATTTTTCATCCACCCGGCCCGAGCACATGGTCCGGATGAGACGCGCGCTTGTCGGGTACTGAAGCCGGGAGACACCGGCATAGTCAGCCCCTGCATAGGAGCACCAGTTGCAGGCAAACGCCAGAACTTTTTCTTCGGCATTCTCCTCCAGCATGGCATCGATCTGGCTGGTAATCTGCTCATCGGTAAAATGATTCATTTCGATTGCGCCGAACGGACATTCCGCTCCACAGGTACCGCAGCCCGCACAGGCGGCCGTATTGATTACGGCCGGGGTTTTTTTCTTTACATCTACCGTTATGGCGTTGTAAGGGCATACTTCCGCGCAAATTCCGCAGGATTTACAATGTTCGGCAATTACTTTGCAGGTGATGGCCTCTGTGGTAATCTCTCCCTTGTGCATCAGCCGGATGGCCCGGGCAGCGGCCGCCGATGCCTGGGTAACACTGTCTTTGATATCCTTGGGGCTTTCCGAACATCCACAGTAGAACACGCCCTGGGTAGCGGCATCCACCGGCTGAAGTTTCGGGTGGGCCTCCAGAAAAAATCCGTCGGAGGTCAGCTGCAATCCCAGCATTTCCTTAATTTTCTGAGTGCCCTGAGCCGGCCGGATACCAACGGCCAGAACCAGCATATCCAGATCGAAAAATTCAAGCTTGTTAGTGGCCGTATTTTCAACCGCTACTTTGAGACTCCCATCGGGCAATTCTTCGACCGTCCCGGGCAGGCCCCGGAAATAATGAACCCCTGACCGGCGGCTTCTCATATACAGGTCTTCAAATCCTTTTCCAAAGGCACGGATATCAATATAAAACACCTTGATATCCATATCCGGATAATGCTCTTTGAGAACCAGGGTGCTTTTGATCGTGTTCATGCAACAGATATTGGAACAGTACGTGGCGCCTTTTCTCGAAGATCGTGATCCAACACACTGAATAAATCCCACGGATTTGGGCCTTTTTCTGTCTGTGGGACGAATCAGCTGGCCTTTAGACGGTCCGCCAGCATTGACCATGCGCTCAAATTCCATGCTCGTGAGCACGTTCTGATACCGGGTATATCCGTATTCATCGTGTTCCGTGGGATCATATGGCTCAAGACCTGTCGCGATGATAATCGTTCCGACCTTCTCCACGATCTCTTCATCGGACATGTTGAAATTGATACAGCCCTTGTCGCAGACGTCCACGCATTTGGAGCAAACCGAAGGCGTATGCCCCAGACATTCATGGATATTGATCAGGTACGAGGACGGTACTGCCTGAGGAAACGGCTTATAAATCGCTTTTCTGGAAGACAATCCCATCTCGAACTCATCCGGTCGTACTACCGGACACGCGTTGGCACATTCTCCGCACGCTGTGCATTGATCTATATCTACATACCGGGCTTTTTTGACGATTTTTACGTCAAAATTGCCTACAGAACCTTTTACATCCACTACTTCACTCAGGGTGTGGAGTTTAATCCGGGGATGTCGACCGACATCCGTCATTTTTGGCCCGAGTATTCAAATGGAACAGTCCATGGTAGGGTATGTCTTGTCAATCTGGGCCATAACGCCGCCTATGGATGGTTTTTTTTCGACCAGAATCACATCGTAGCCGTTATCGGCAAGATCCAGCGCAGCCTGAATTCCGGCCACACCACCGCCGATGACAAGAGAGCGTTTGGTCAGCGGTACGGTATCCTCGGTCAGCTCACACAGCAGTCTCACCCGTGCAATGGCCATTTTGGTCAGATCGATCGCCTTTTCCGTTGCCTTTTCCGGTTCATGCATATGAACCCAGCTGCACTGTTCCCGAAGATTTGCCATTTCTATCAGATAAGGATTCAGGCCAACAGACTGAATCATCTGGCGGAATGTAGGTTCGTGAAGTCGTGGGGAGCAGGACGCCACCACAATTCGATCCAGTCCGAGTTCGGCGATATCGGCTTTCATTTCCTGCTGACCGGGTTCGGAACACGCATAGACAATATCTTTGGATACGACGACATTTTCAAGTCCGGCAACGGCTTCAGCCACTCTCGCGCAGTCAACGGTCTGGGCAATATTCAATCCGCAATGGCAGACATAAACACCAATTCGCGACGTATTTTCAGCTGAAGGTGCCATTTGTTTAAAGGTACTTATTTCCATAGAATTTCCTTACGTTCTATTCATATCCGGAGGATGGCTCCGGATCATCTATTCCCAGAAAATGGTTCTGGCGATCAGGGTTGTTAAATCCATCATTTCCATCTCGATGTCTTTGCCGAGAAACGGATCTTCCATGGCGCATTTCAAATGAATCTGGCATTTGGGGCATGCGGTTACCAATAGATCGCTTCCGGTCTCTCTGGCCTCCCGTAAGCGGTTGGTCTGAAGCGCTTTGCTGTATGAATCGCAACCGGTCCAGGCACAGTTCCCGCAGCAGATCGATGCGCTTTTATTATGGCGCATTTCCTGAAAGCCCGCGGTCTTTAGATGCTTGATGAGCCTTCGCGGCAGATCGGCTTTATCTTCAAAGCGGCTCAGTCGGCATGGATCTTGAAAAGTTATTCGTTTATCTATTTTTTTAAAATTGACAGCCCCTTTGTCAATTTCCGTTTCTAAAAAATCGTACAGATGGGTTACCGTTGCATTGAGTTTAATACCGTTTTCGGGATAATCATGGGACAGGGTTCGATAGCATTCCGGACAGGCGGTAATGATTTCTTCAACCCCGAGTTGATTAATCATATCTGCATTGAGTGTTGCCAGTTTTTTGAAATTATCCTGATCACCGGACCAGAGCAGGTCGTGTCCGCAGCAGCGTTCGTTATCCAGTACGGCCGGTTGAATATCAAAAAAATTCAGCAACCGCAGTCCGTCAAAGATAATGTTTGTGGTCTCGATCCCGAGATGTCTCCCAAAAAATACATCAAAATAAGGCGCACAACCTCCAAAGAAAAGTACCTTGCTTTGTGCGTCCGTTCGAATATCCGCGGGCAGGTGGCTCCACCGCCTGGTTTTCAGATCCGGCGAGGTCATGGATCTCATCAATGAGTGGAAAAATCCTCCGTGCGCAGGCAGACTGTCAACGCCGGTTTTGCTGATCAGGGTCCGGATATCGCGGATAAACTCCGGAAAATTGACGGCAGACGGGCATCGGTCATAACACAGCCCGCAGGTCAGGCAGGACCATACATGCTTTTGAACCGATGGCGACTCAATATCCCCGGCAATAATGGAAGTTGCCAGGGCTCTGGGAGAAAAGGGCTTTCCGGCCAGCGCCAGAGGACAGGATGAGGTACATTTGCCGCAGTCCTGGCAGGCATAAATATCATGTCTGGAAATGATTTCGGCCAACGCCTGCTTGTCTATGGGCCCGATCAACTCCTTTGCACGGGTTACGACCGGGCTTTTGCCCAGCGCTTTGATGTCGGCGGTAAATTCCTGGAGAAATGTAAGCAGTTCATCCGATTCATCCGGAAGGAATGTCATCAGGCGCAACCGTTCCTTTCCAAGACCCAGATACTCGAGAATATTTCGGGTATCCTCTATATTGTTCTGTGCGGTTAACGTTCCGCTTCCATAACGGCAGGTGCCGGGTTTACAGCCGACCAAAGCTACGCCGTCGGCGCCCTTTTCAAAGGCTTTGAACAGCAATGATTTGCTGATTCGTCCGGTACACGGGATCCGGATCATCTTGACGTCAGGCGGAATATCTGCTCTCTGATCCTGAAGCGTCTGAAATGCCGTGTGGGGTCCCCAGTTACACAAGAATAAAATGATATTGAAATTACCCATGATTACCTTTTGCATATGTTCAGCTATCGTAAAATTATCGGCCTGTGACGGTCTGATTGCTTTTTGTTTTTTGCCTCAAACGAAGTGCTCCTCAAGCGATAGCGGTCCTAAGTCCGCCCGCAGGGCGCTATCCTGGATACCGCGGCCGCTGCCTGGTCAGGATATCAGGATATGGCATTGAACATCATATCGTCTGCATCTGTAGTGTTTTTCCCCAGAAGTTCCTGCAGGGTCTGCTCCAGCATTTTCTGACTTCGATAGGGGCTGTCTGCCGCATTGGACGGACAAACGGAAATGCAGTTTCCGCATCCCTTGCACAATGCTTCGTCAACCGATGCACACCAGCCGCCGATCGCGTTACGGTTCAACGATACAGCCTTGTAAGGACACGCCCGTAAACACCGGCCACAACCCCGGCACAGCGTTTTGTCGATGACGACGGTAAATCCTTTATTCTGGCGAGGTCCCCTCGGCATGACTGCCGCAGCCAGAATAGCGGCTGCCGCGCCTTTCTTTCGTTTAGATACATTAACTCCCGGCGGATCTGACAAAAACAAGCCCGGTATGGAAGTCGCACCCGGATAAAAAAACGGAATGTCGGGAACCCCTTTTTTTTGGTATGAGACCTTGATTTGAACCGGAAGCCCCGCAGCCTGTCTAAAGGGGATGGCCTTGCGGGATTTTTCGCCCAGAATAACGGCGCCCACCTGAAAGGTCTGATGAAAGTCTCCGGATTCCATGTGAATCTGAAAATTGCCAAGGACACCGCTCATTGATTTAACGGCGGACTTATCAAATACGTGAATGTTGGGACGTTCCAATTCTTCGAGCACGGGTTTGCCCGGTAATGTGAACCAGAATACTTCTATACCGATTTTTGCCAGAGACAGAACGCTGTTGACCGATGATTCCGACCCTCCGATAACGGCTGTCGTGAAATTGTAATTTCTGGCCGGAGTGGCCAGCGCTTTCAGTGTTTTTGAACGGCGAATTGAACGCTCGATAAATCCGGAAAACCGTTTCATGGCAATCAGCGGATTGTTCTTGATCAGGCTGAGGACCTCTCCCCTTAAATTACAGGTTTCCACCATGGACCGGCTGATTCCTGTTCCGTCAAAAAGGAAATGCTTCAGACGGCTTCTTTGATCCGTGCATGCGCTACAGACAAAATTCAGAGGGCAGCATACACACGAGGCCAGAACCAGACGGGTGATTCCTTTTTCCCGGACGGTTCTCAATATCTGAGTTGAACCTTCGGGTGTGCAGGCTGCCGGAAGCTCTTCGGCGTGAATCACATCCTTCATGGATGTTAAATTGCCGATGTATTCGCTCATGCCATCCAGCCATCCCATGGAATCATTGCACCGGCAGACAAACACGCCGATTCGAATTTCTGGTGAAAGTCCGGGGTCCGGTGGGGAAAAGGAAATTCCATGGCCTTTGGGCCGGTGAGTTGTCTGCCCCAAAAGCGCCATGGCACCGGCTGCTGCCGCAAACCCTCGAATCATCATGGAATAAACATCCTGCGTTGATGTCCTGGGCCCGTAGGCACGGATGATATCTTCACCCTTGACGTTGGGAATGATGTCCGGATCGGCGATGATAAGGGCGCCGGCATGTTCGATGATTTCTTCAGGCTGCTGCCGATGATTGATTGCGCCGATCGCCTGACATACATCGACACACTCGAGGCATTCGGAACAGATGCCGCACTGAAGACATCTCTCTGTTTCCATGAGTACCTGAGGCTGATTTAACCCCAGCTCGACTTCGCAAAAGTTGGTTGTTCGCACACCCGGCTGACGTTCCGACATCATCGGGCGTGATTGAAACGGAATGTCCGTCGCGATTTCAGGAAAATCTCTGTCTTCAGGGCGGAGTGTCTCCGGCGCGCGCAATCGTTTTCCGCTCAGGTCTTGATGAACAATGCTGGCAGCGTTTTTGCCCATTGCCATAGCGTCGACCACAGAGGCCGGCCCTGATACCGCATCGCCGGTTGCATATATCCCTTTAATCGGGGTGCGAAAAAATTCGTCAACCTCAAACAGGCCCTTGCCGTTAATGGCTATTTCCTGATCAACATCGTCTCCGGTTAATGTGCCCTGCTGACCAATAGCGATAAACGCCCGGTCGAACGGCAGTCCCATCGGCGGGTTCTGTCTGTCGATTACCGGTTTGGGAATACCACGCCCATCGGGTTCACCCTGCAGGGTGGGCAGACACTCTATGGCCTTCAGCCTGCCATCCTGGCCCTTGAAACCGATGACCTGGGTGCAGTCTTTAATCTGAACGCCTTCTTCTATTGCCGATTTGATTTCTTCCGGATCAGCTGGCATATCCTGCTGTCGGCGTCGGTAGACAATGGTGGGGGCAACTCCCAGACGAACCAATGCCCGGGCCACATCTACCGCCGAATTTCCGCCACCGATCACTGCCGCTGTTCCGCCGCTGGGTTTTATTTCCCCGTTGCAGACGGCTTTGAGAAACGGAAGGCAGGCGTTAACGCCTTCAAGCTCCTCGCCCGGGGCGCCTAGTGTCTGATCCGCCCATGTTCCGATAGCGCAAATAACCGCTTTGTATTCCTTGCGGAGAATATTCAGCTCCGTTTTTAGATCGATTGAACGGCCGGTCACGATATTGACGCCGAGCTTACGGATGTAGTCGAGTTCAGTATCGAGGATATCTCTGGGAAGGCGGTGGGGGCCAATGGCATATCGCAGCAGACCGCCGGGCTGGTCTTCTTTTTCAAATACGGTGACCTGGTATCCGAACCTCGCTATATCCGCCGCAGCCGCAAGCCCCGAAGGCCCGGAACCGATGATGGCAACTTTTTCAGTGCGTTTGGTGCTAATGACTTCCAGCTCAATTTCAGCTGCGTTTTTCAGTTCATAATCAGCCAGAAATCGTTTGATGCTGCGGATGGAAACCGGTTCATCCAGATCGCCTCTTCGGCAGGCGTCTTCACACGGATGCGTGCACACCCGTCCGCAGATACCGGGCAGTATGTTATCTTTCCGGATCAGTTTCAGCGCTTTAGCAAACCGGCCGGCATGTGTTAACGCAATATAGCCTTGGACGTTGACGCCCAGCGGGCAGCTTCCCTGACAAACCGGCTGGCGGCGCTTGTCAATGACGGCTCTGCCCGGCAGGCTGCGCCGGCTGTTAATTTTGATGGCTTTTTCGCCATTGGAGAGGTCAACCGGACAGATCTGCACACAACGTCCGCAAAGCGTGCATCGATCCGGATCGACAAAGGTCTGAATCTTGTTGATCCGTACCCGAAATCCCTGCGGGGTATGCTTGATCGATGTCACTTCCGCCGGCATGATACAGTCGATCTCCGAATTTCGAATCATGCGGATCAGTCCTGGCCGATGTGCATGATTAAAGGGAAGTCCGGACTTAAATATCCAGTCCTTATTGGAAAGCTTCAGGTCCATATCGCAGTCGGTGTCCACCAGCGTTACCGGAACTCCCAGTTCTCCGAGTTTGTTGGTCGCAGATATCCCGGCCGGGGTCGCACCGATGACGATGACTTTATGAAGCCGGTCTTTGGATCGTTTCATGAAATGGCTCCTGTTTGGCCTGCTGCCTTCTTTTCCTGTCCCTTGAGCTTGGCTATGCCTGAATCCCAGCCTTTGTTAAACGCCTTGAGGTTTAAGTCCTCAGTGCCTTTCGGGACCGATTCGATAACGGTCTGACGGGCGGCTTCCAGAGAAATCGCCTGGGTCACTGCGGTCGTAAATCCGACCATAATGATGTTGGCCATCATTTTATGGCCCAGTTCTTCAGCGATGCGTGTTGCCGCTATGCTGAAAAACCGTTTTATCCTGCGGGGCCGAACCAGGTCCTGATCGATGACCAGGGTTCCTTCGGGGTTTAACTGGCCGATAAATTTGTCATAGCCGCCCTGAGACATGCAGATGAGGATATCTGCCGTATTGATATACGGATAGTGGATGGCGTCATCGGAAATGATTACCTGAGCGCTGCAGGCGCCTCCCCGGGACTCGGGGCCGTAGGACTGAACCATTGTACTTTCTTTATGGTCCCCTAAAGATGCGGCTTTGCCGAGGATGCGTCCGGTCAGAATAATCCCCTGGCCGCCAAAACCGGTGATAATAATTTCATTTTTCATATTTTCTGAACCTGTGCCTTGGTCATGTGGTCATATTTCGATCAACGGGTCAGGACTGGACGTTATCGGGTCGACAGATTTTATCGTACTGTTCTGTATGGGTTTTTCTGTCTACATCGACAAATTTGCCCAGCACTATGCTTTTTTCCAAATCAATATCCAATTCGAATGGTGAGGCGCCGTTTTTGATGATGCTTTTTTCCTGGTACATTTTTAAGGTGTCCAGCGGTTTTTGTTTGTTGCGCCGGCCATAATTGATGGGGCAGGGGGAAAGCACCTCGATAAAGGAAAACCCCGGTTTCAAAAGGGCCTCTTCTACAGAATTGGTAAATTCACGCGTGTGCAGGGTGGTCCATCTGGCCACATAGGTGGCGCCAGAGGCAATTGCCAGCAGCGGCAGATTAAACGGGCTTTCCGGATTGCCTCTGGGCGTAGTGGTCGTTTTGGCCATATGGGGCGTGGTTGCCGCTGCTTGTCCGCCGGTCATGCCATAGTTGAAATTATTGACGCAAACTACGGTAATATCCACATTGCGGCGGGCCGCGTGAATGAAATGATTGCCGCCGATGGCAAACAGATCCCCGTCTCCGCTGAACACAATGATATTAAGCTCCGGGTTGGCGGTTTTCAAGCCGGTTGCAAACGGAATGGCTCTGCCGTGCGTGGTATGGAATGAATCCGTATTGATATAGCCGGCGGCGCGCCCCGAACAACCAATTCCGGAAACCATCACCACCTTTGAAAGGTCAATGCCGCTGTCCTGGATAGCTGTCAGACAGGATGAAAATGCGGTTCCGATTCCGCAGCCCGGGCACCAGATGTGCGGGATACGGTCCTTTCTCAGAAGGTAATCCAGAGGATGGCCGGTTTTTTTGCTGTCAACACTTACCTGTTCGGACATGGCTTAAAATGCCTCCTTTAATGTCTGGAGAACCCGTTCCGGAGAAATAATCGTTCCGCCCGGATGCCCCACTAAAACGGCGGGCGCCTTTCCGCCGGCGCATCGCTGGACTTCCAGGTGAATCTGGCCTAGATTGATTTCCACGGTCACCAGTCCTTTGACCTGCTCAGCCAGTTCCCGGATCAGGTGTTCAGGGAATGGCCATACGGTAATCAGTCGCAGCAGGCCTGCCTTTATGCCCTGGGCCCGGGCCATATCCACGGCCGCCATGCTGGTTCGGGATGAAACCCCGTACGAAATGATTGCGTAATCAGCATCTTCCAGTTGATAGCGCTCGGTCCGGATGATATCATCCAGATTGTTCTGGATTTTATCGACTATCCGGGTCATCATCTGCTCCTGACATTCCACACTCAGTTCCGGATACCCGCGTTCGTCATGGGTTAAACCTGTTACGTGCACTTTATAGCCATCACCGGCAGCTGGCATGGGAGCCACCCCGTTCGGGCCGGGCTCGTACAGCTTGAACCGGTCCTTTCGTCCCCGGGGCTTGGGGCGTGAGCGCAGAACGATCTTTGAAGCATCGGGAATAACGACCCGTTCGCTCATATGGCCCACAATTTCATCGCTCATGACCAGGACCGGCACCCGGTAGGTTTCGCTTAGATTGAATGCCTCTATGGTTTGATAAAACATGTCCTGCGGTGAGGACGGGGCCAGGGCGATGATTTCATAGTGACCGTGCGAGCCCCATCGGGCCTGCATCATATCCGCCTGAGCCCCCTGGGTGGGCAGACCGGTTGAAGGGCCTCCCCGCTGCACATTGACAATTACGCAGGGGGTTTCCGTACAGACCCCATAACCGATATTCTCGGCCATGAGGCTGAACCCGGGGCCGGAGGTGGCAGTCATGCTTTTTTTGCCGGCCCATGATCCTCCCATCACTGTGGCGATTGCCGCAATTTCATCTTCCATCTGGATATATGTCCCGCCAATCTCCGGAAGCCGTGCGGCCATATGCTCGGCGATTTCTGTGGCAGGAGTGATCGGATAGCCGCCGAAAAAGCGGCACCCTGCCGCTATGGCACCTTCGGCGCAGGCAATATCCCCTGTTATATAATGTTCACCCGTGAGGACTGCTGATTTCATCCCCTACCTCTTTTGTCGTTTAAGCCTAAGGTTTTCATAAAATGAGAGTGCTCCTCAGATTAAAGCCACCGTTATGAGATTGTTTCGGAATAAATGGCAAATTCCGGGCAGATAATCTCGCAGTAATGGCAGTTTGCGCATTCGTCCGGTTTGCTGACAACCGGCGGATGGTATCCTTTTTTATTAAATTTTGAGGAAATCTCCAGTACCTGACGGGGGCAGAATTCGATGCAATATCCGCATCCCTTGCACCGATCGTCAATGATATGTACTACCCCCTTGGCAACCCGTATTTTGTCCACATCAAGTGGAACCCGCCAGAATTCCATAACCCTTTTCCTGTTTTTAGATATGCGGTTTCAATCTATCCTGTTTTAAACAACCAACGATTATATTCATACAAGAGCACAAGTCAAGTCAAAAATATGCGGCAGGTTAAAATAGGAAGATACCCCAACAGTTTGGGCCGGGGTATGAAAGGTATTTAAGGTGGCATTCATTGGGGATGGCTTTTTTATAGAGGGGCCCGGGGGGCAGGTTTCAAAGGATGCATTCAATCATCGTCTGCCGTGGAATGAATTTCATGATACCGCGAGGGTTCCAAAGGGGGTGTTCTTTTATTTGAAACAAAAGGGAGAATTGCGTCAGGTAGAGCCATTCGTTCGAAACGGAAAGATTTGCCAGGCAAGACGGAGCATTCAGTAAACAGCATAAAAAAGAAGAGGGTACGGGGTTTACGGTACAGCGTACCGGGGCGAGTTCCTGTGATTATTTTTTGGCCAAACGCGGAAATCCGTTTGCTTGAATATCAGCACACCTTTCGCATGTTCTCATTTTTGAAAAATGCTGTTTCTTCAGGCAGGTCATCACCTTTCAGACGGTTCGGCCAGCAAGCCCGGATCGTCACACCTCTACCGGGCGTTGAATCGACCGAGAAGGCTCCCCCAAGAAATTCAGTGCGTTCCTTCATGCTGGAAAGGCCGATCCCTTTGACGGAGTTTTTTCTGGAGTCTTTCGCATCAATGGCGAAGCCCGACCCATTATCTTTGATTTCAAATTCAACGGCTTTTTGTGTTTTGATCAGGCGAATGGATACAAAATCCGCCTGGCTGTGTTTCAGAATATTATTCAATGCCTCCTGAAATATCCTGAAGATAGTTATCTTCAGGATATCCGGGACTTCGGACTCCAGGATATCCATGTATTTGTCAATGTGAATTTTCGTGCAGGTTTTTTCAAATTCCCGACAGAACCAGTCCATTGCCGTTAGAAGCCCCAGATCGTCAATAATCGGGGGGCGTAAATCGCAGCACATCCTGCGGATTTTTTCGACCTCCTCTTTGATCATTGGAACCAGGTCGTGCAGGGAATTTGATGCTTCGGCAGCCTCACCGTTTTTGATATTTCCCGTTACATTCATAATCCCGATGATGAGAAAATTCAGGAACTGTCCGATACTTTCATGAAGTTCCCGCACAATTTTTTTTCTTTCCTCTTCCTGAATCGTCAGAAGCCGGCACGATAGAAATCGAAGCTCCGCCTCAGATTTTTGTAACGCCTGGCCCACCGATTTACGCTCTTCTATCTCGGTTTTCAGCCGATAATTGACGTTCATCAGCTCGGCCGTTCGGTCTTTCACCCTGAGTTCCAACTGGTCATGCGCTTTTTTAATCCCCAGCTCAGCCTCTTTCTGATCGGTGATGTCAAGGAAGGAAGCCACCAGACCGGCGACATTTCCGTCGGCGTCATGGTAACAAGCCTTGATGAAAATGCCGTCCCTTGGTCCCTTTGTGATATGCGGCAACCGGTGTTCATAGACCTGCATCCCGCCTGTTTTCATTAACTCCGTATCTTTTTTTTGGTAAATTCGGGCATCCGCAGGCGGCCAGCATTCAAAAACGGTTTTACCCGCTATTTGATGATCAGGGATTCCGATAAATTTGGCAAACGCATCGTTAACGATTCCGTATCGGCCCTGTATGTCTTTTGAAAAAAACGCTATGGGAATGGCCTTGATGGCGGCACTGAAAAGATCTCGGCTTTGTACCGCCGCTGCTTCCGCCCGCTTTCTTTGAACCACGTTGAATGAAAGAATACAGATCGTAATCGCAAGGCCGGTCATGCAGACAACAGTGATCCAAACCGTTTTTTTGTATTCGCTGAACAGACTCATGGGTTGATTGATTACGATACTGCCTTTTGGCAGGTCGGAGACGTGAATATTAAAACGGTGCAACTGTTTGTAATCGAACATGTATCGATTCGGACTTTTTTTTACTACCGGAATGCTTTGAACACTTTCTCCCGATAAAATCCGTGCGGCAATTTTTGCGGCGGACGCTCCTTGATATTGGCCGCTGATCAACAGTCCCCCCACGATTCCATCCCCGAGGGAAAAATCGGTTATTCCATAGATGGGCACCCGGCATATTTCGGAGATTATGGATAAATTTCGGTCGTATTCGAAAAAAGTGCCGGATGCATCGCGGAAAAAGGGGGTGTATAAAACGATACTTTTGGGGGGCAAATTCCGGATCTTTTCAATGACGACATCCATATTATCAAAATAAGTAAATTTTATTGCATTCTGATATTCCGGAATGATTTTCAGCATGTTTTCATATGTTTTACGTCCGGTTTTCGTTCTATCCATGATAACCGCGATTTGTCTGGTATCCGGATGCAGACGCAGAACTGTTTCAATAGAGGCTCTCAAATTCGGTTGTTCGCATACTCCCGTGAACCGGTCATGGCCGGATAAATCCATGTCTGAAAAATAGTTGACGCCGCAGAAAACAACCGGCGTTTTCGGAAGCAGTTCGTCCCGGTATTCACGCAAAAAATCAAACGCGTCATTATCCACGGAGATAATGACATCAAAATGGATATCGGCGAATTTTATTTTATACAAGTCTCTGAGGATTTTAAAATAATCGGGACTGGTAATCCGTTTGGTATCCATATATTCAACGTATAATTCAACGGGTTCTCCATCTTTATTCAATACGGACCTGATGCCGCTCATCACTTCCCGGGTCCACTTGTAATTGACGTGATAGGAATGAAGAATCAGTACGGTTTTTTCAGGTTTGGCAAATGCGGGATGTGGGCTCAGAAGGCCGAGGACGACACTCTGAATGAGACAGACAAAAAATAATCGCGCAACCATGTTGCTGGAATGTATCTTGACAGGCATCTGAATGATTCTTTCTTCGATTTGTACGCATGGAGAATGCAATATGAAAATCAAGTAAAACCAACAGAAGCTTCAGGTTAACTTCTCAGAGGGAGGATGCGATCAATGTTCGCAGCAGCTATAACAACCCGACAGGCTTTCAGAATTGCTGTTATTCTTTATTCAGGGTTTTTAAAAAAAACAAACTTTATTTATTACAAGCGAATAATAAATGTCAAGTTGAATTTGCAGGTAAAAAATTTCTCCAGCTTCATGTTCTGAGATATGGCCGGAGTCATGATCGAGCCGGAACAAATTTTTTCCGGTCCTGCGGCCGGCGGTGACATTTTATCTGTTTTTAACAAAAAAAAGGGCACGTTATCATCCTGCGATGAGGTGCCCTTTTTTGTTTTATAAAGGGAATATCGCTTTGGCCGGAGCCCTAAAGTTCCGGGAGCATGTCCTTCAACTGATCATAGGTAAAGGCCGGGCCGTCAACGCAGACGTATTTACTGCCGATATTGCAGCGGCCGCAGATACCGATGCCGCATTTCATCCGTTTTTCAAGGGTGGTCAGAATCTGGTTGTCGGCAAAACCCATTTCCTTCAGACCCTGGAGTACGAATTTGATCATGATCGGGGGGCCGCAGGTGACGGCAACGCTGT